>CAYLWR010000030.1:0-7655 GCA_964387755.1 uncultured Candidatus Saccharibacteria bacterium
GCATACGATGACCCAGCACTTCCTGCGTATATCGTCGTATTTATAAAAATGGATCATGGACAAGGTTCAAAACTCCGCGAGCTCATACAGGACCCATCAGTTGCTTCGTCAACAGCAGCAAGTATGGGTACTGCTACATCACTTGAAACAACCGACGACTCGCCAGCGCCCGCAAAAACATTTCAGCAGCAAGTACTCGCGTATTTCAATAGCAACAAAGCACTTCTTGAACAAAAGGTTGATATCTCTGAGATCAGTGCAGATCGTATTTCTGCAGGACTTGAGGTCATTACTCCGACACTCTACGCGACAACAGTTGCAACAAACAGCATTGTTACTTCTGATGGGGAATATATCGAGATAGGGTCACCAGTCGCCTTTGCGCTTCCGCCACTCTTTAGTAAGGATACTGCTGGATTTGCGCTTATAAAAGAAGGCGATCGCAGAGTTCGTGTTACATTTGAAACGCCGTACACGATCACGCCAGTAGTTGCTGCGAGTGTGACGTATGAGGCAACCGACAACATCGATGAAGCGACTGCGGAATACCTCTTTTCTCAAAACATTCAGTATATTGTTACTGGTAAAGACCAAACCGGATTTACTATCCTTATCAATAAAACTGCACCTCGAACTATTCGATTTAGCTGGGTCGCACTCGGAGTAAAAGATGCAATCGTTGCCGAAAGTGCAGTCGAAGGTCTCATCATCACCACACCACCCGAAGACACTCCACCACCACACGAGGATATCCCTCCGGCAGAAGAGCCGCCAATAGAAGGAGACACTACCGAATCAATCCTTACAGAATCAGAATCACTTGATACCTCACCAACAAACGATACTCCACCTGACGCGACTCCTACCCAAGATGAGGCGCCTGATCCAGCACCACCAGCTCCAGCAGATACAAGTGCATTGTAGCTACGCACAAAAAGATATACACATGAGTTGCATTGCATGGGGTGTGATACACTGTAGAGCGTATGGAATCAATCACTCCAACAAGAACTACAAAACAAGCAGTACAACCGAAACAAAAAAGTTTTATTGCGCGCAACTACGTAAAACTCCTCGTGCTGCTGGTACTTATATTTGCAGGGACGTCAATCTTTTTTTATAAAAAAAGCATGCACAATCCAAGCGCCAAAGCACAGGCCGAAGTAGAATCGCTTGTCGAGAAGGTCGGTAGACTCGTCGTGCTCCCAACGGACGAAACACCGACTGTTGCAACCGTATCAGATCCAGAAGTTCTCAAAGAGCAAACCTTTTTTGCAGATGCAAAGAAAGGGGACAAGGTACTTATTTATAGCAATGCGCGCAAGGCGATCCTCTATGATCCTGTCCAGAACAAGGTTATTACCATTGCGCCACTTACCCTCGGTGAAGACAAAAAATCAAAGCCAGTACTACAACCATCTCCTCTATCTGATACCAAGAAAGAGGCGCAATAATTCACCGCTATAATGAAGCGACTAGTACTACTATCGTTAGCTATCAGTATATTGCTCGGCACGCCGATGGTGGATGCATCTGATTTGACGAGCTCGAGCTTTATTATTCGAGATCCAGTTATTGGAGTTGGAGGTGAGTATGGTACCTCCGCGAGCTTTGGGTTGTATGGATCAGGCGATACGATAACGATTGGTCGCGGTACCTCCGCGAGCTTCGAGGGGCGAGCGGGGTTTCTATGGTATCCGTATGTGACGCAGGGGGCATTTTCTGTAGTACAAAATGCAAATGATGCCGATCTTTCATGGAGTGCGGGAACGGCGGGACTCGGATGGTCTATTTCAGGATACCGCACCGGTATTGCGACCGTAAGTGGGGGACCTTATACCTATACTGCGGTCGGAAATGTGACGAGTTATTCTTATACGAATCTTACTCCAGGACAATACTGCTTTGTGCTGCAAACACTCGATGCATTCTCCGAAGTGATTGCTACTTCAAGTGAGCAATGCATCACCATTCATCCAACGCTCACGCTCTCTATCTCAGATAGCGCCGTTGGATTTGGGACACTTTCAGTTGCGGGAGTGCGCTATGCAACTACGACTGGAGGAAGTGGGGTTGATACGACTGCGCATACGATGAGTGTCTCAAGTAACGCATCTTCGGGATATACCCTTACCTACAAAGGGGCATCGCTCAGTTCCGGATCTGGCACGGTCACCTCTGCAACCAGTGTCTCAGGGAACGGAACTCCGGGTACGGCTCAGTTCGGCCTTTCACTTGGGACGACAGGGGCCGCAGTTATTCCGAGTGCCTATCAACAAAGTGGCCCAACCCGAAGCTTTGTAGCAAATACTACTACCTCGATTGCGACGACCACGGCGCCTTCTTCAGTAGAAACCTTTGATGTTCACTATATGGCAAATATCGCACCAACAACGCCGGCAGGACAGTATAGTACGGCCATAACATATATAGTGACGGGCAACTTTTAGTACTTTTATAGCGATGGAGCAGTGTATACAGTTGTATATATTGCCGCGGCATTGCTATACTAGTAGCCGAGTACTAGGTAAGTACAGCATTTAACAGATCGTTCCATACGGTAAAAAATATAAAACATACTTCATGAAAAAATTCTTTAGCATACTTTCAGTAACGGCGCTCCTATTTGGGAGTATTGGATTCTATCCAGTAACTGTCGTTGCAGCACAGTTCAGTGGGGTCAAGGATACCATGACGACACTCGCGCCTTCGACAACTGCAACCCATGTGATCACCGCAACACTTGTCGGCGGGGATACATTTGCAGCAGGCGAGACGCTAACTTATGATTTTGTCGATGCTGACTTCACACTCAATGCAATTGGTAACTGGCAAACCTCCGATTTCTCATTCAACGATGGAACTGCTCGAACTGTCACCGCGGTGTCTTCATCAAGCGGTGTTGATCCGTCTTGTAGTGCAGGTTCAAACAATGTTGCAGTAACTATCAATACGTCTACCAACAACTTCAAGGTTACTGCATGTTCGAGCTACAGTGCATCAAGTGGAAATGCCACCGTCACCTTTACGATCAACGGTACTACTTCTGCTGGTACCGGTACTATGACAAACAAGTCGTCTGACGTTGATTCATCAGTATTTTCTATCACAGAATCAAACGGTGACACTGCGAGTGGAGCGGTTGCGGTAGAAACAAATGATGTGGTCAACATCACTGCAACTGTTGCACCGACACTTACCTTCTCAAACGATGATGCGTCTATCGGATTTGGGACACTGACCGCAGGAGCAGCGCGATATGCGACGGGCGATACCAACGGTACAACAACCGCAAACACGACTGCGCACACGCTTACGCTTGGAACAAATGCAACCTCAGGATACACGCTTACCTATAACGGCGCGACACTAACCTCTGGTTCAAATACGATCCCTGCAGCAACGATCACCGGTGATGCCGACGGAACTCCTGGATCATCACAGTTTGCACTTGATGCAACTGTAACGGGTACCGGAACAGTTACCTCAGGGTACTCAAGAAGTGCAAATGATTACAATTTTGTCGCAGGATCAGCAACACAGGTTGCCTCAGCAACCGGTGCTGTTTCATCTGATACTGTCGCCGTTCGCTACCTTGCCAATATTTCTGCATCACAGGCAGCGGGTAGCTATGTGACCAACCTTACCTACGTCGCTACTGGTAACTTTTAACCCTCTATGCCTAAAAAAGCGTTACTCACTGCAGCACTCTTTACGCTTATCGTGTGGATACCTCGACAGGCGTTTGCATTGACGATTACGCCGATACGATACGAGATCTCGGGTACTCCTGGCGAAGTGATTTCGGAGACAATAACGCTTGTTAACGAAACAAGTACTCCTGAGCTCTACTATGTTTCCTTTGCAAATTTTGAAGCACAGGGTGACAGTGGAAGCCCGACGTTTGTAGATCCGAAAGATGATCTTGGATCATGGATGACTACTGAGCAGGCCTCTGTCGCGCTCAATCCCGGACAGCAAAAAACGATCCCATTTCACATTCATATTCCAAAAGATGCAGAGCCAGGAGGACATTTTGCAGCACTCTTTTGGGGTACAACTACTAGTGCAGCTCCAGGGCAGGTATCAGTAGGGTCAAAGACTGGTGCGCTCGTACTTCTTTCGGTCAAAGGTGATGTAAAGGAACAAGGCGGGCTTCTTGATTTTTCTTTGCGTAACAATGTTCACTTTTACCGCTCACTTCCGATCGGGTTCCAGTACCGTTTTTCAAACCAAGGAGGGGATCGTGTAAAACCGTCCGGACATGTCATCATCCGTTCTATTTTCGGATGGCGCGTAAAGAAACTCTCAGCAAATCCTTTTGACGGCAACGTGCTCCCAGGTACAACACGCAAATTCTCACCTGAATGGGCAAAACGAGACAGTATTGATAGCAAGGGTACACAAAACGAACCATACTCATTCATACGAAATGTCAAAAATGAGTGGCACAATTTTGCACTTGGCGTGTTCCGAGCACGACTTGATGTTGTGTTTGGTTCTCAAGCCCAGCATATAAAAAGTAATGCAGTCTATGTTGTAGTATTTCCTTGGGAACTTCTACTTGTTTGTATTATCGGTATAGTTCCTTTGTTCTATCTCTTGCGCGCGCTCATTCGTCGATACAATCGAGCAATTATCAAGAAAGCACAGGCGCGATTTCAGGAGCGACGTGACCTATGATATGTCAGCAAAACTTCTCATTGGAGGTATTGTACTGGGTTCGTTTTTGAGTATTTCTTTTTTTACGCACGCACTTACGATAACGGACGCTACCACCGTCGGGGTCTCAGCGTTGGTAGGTACGCTTCCCGATCCGCAAACTGATAGCAGTGGCGGCGGCGGAGGAACGGAGACCTGTGGGGTCAGATTTAGCGGTTTCGCATATCCACATGCATCGATTACTGTGCAGCGGGGCACTACCTATGTAGATACGATCACTGCTGATGAGGCTGGTATGTTTACTACCACGCTGAAAGAGCAGTATGCAGGCATGCAACTCTTCACACTGGTTGCAATAGATACCGAGGGTCGCCGATCAACGATTCTTAATTTCCCGACTATGCTCTACACTGGGCGTATCACTGATATCCAAGGTATTCGATTTGCGCCTACTATTGCTACTGATAAGCTCGCGATGAAGCAGGGCGACTATCTCACGATTCGAGGTGCAGCACTTCCTATCCCAGTACTGCTTACTATTGCCGGTGTTGAGAAAACTTCTATCACACTTACACCAGATATCCAGGGTCACTATAGTAGTACCATACCACTTCGTGTTGCAGCGGGCGATTATACTTTGCGAGCACAATACGAGGATGATGCACGCATGAGTAAACTCGTTCGATTGATTGTTGGCACTACGACGATCTATCAAAGCGAGGCAACTGAAAATATCCCTGGGGACTACAACCTTGATCAGCGGGTGACACTTTCTGATTTTTCAGTACTTGCGTACTGGTATGGACGAAGCGGTATTCCAAAGACGATCGATCTTAATAACGACGGGAGTATCACACTGGTCGACTTCAGTATCTTGGCATTTTATTGGAATGGATAATATGAAAAAACTACTCTATCTCACAATCGGATATTACTTTCTCAGTGCGTTGTATGTGCATGCGGCAACACTCTCAGTCACTACTCCTGCTACTACCGCGGTCGGAGATCGTATCAGTGTTGATGTTGTTGTACACCTTTCTGGTGAGACAATAAATTCTGCAGAAGGGGTACTACGCTGCGATCTGGAGCATTTGCGGTTCGATGGCTATGATCGAAGCGCAAGCGCGCTCTTGCTCTGGGTAACACCACCATCTCTTGAAAACGGTGTAGTGCATTTCTCGGGAGTGACCCCAGGGGGAGTCGGGCGCACGTACGATCCACAGCATCCATATAGTCAGGCAGTTACTCTGGCGCGACTCTTTTTTGTGGCTACTAGTCCAGGCACTGCAGGTTGTGATCCTACCGGTACGACACTGCTTGCAAATGATGGAAAGGGTACATCACTTGAGTTCACAACAACAAGCAGTAGCACTATCATTGGTCCGGCGACCACAACAGCTCCTCTTGATACGACACCGCCTGCACCGTTTACTATTACTCTTATGGACGCATCACCACTGGGCAAGACGCCGCGGCTCGCACTCTTTGCGGCGGATACGTCTGGTGAGGGTATTGAGCACTACGAAGTATCAGTGGCTGGTCGGGCATGGCACCGTACCACAAGCCCATTTCCGCTTCCAAATCGTATGGGTTCATACGAGTTGCGCGTGCGCGCATTTGACTTTGCGGGTAATTATCAAGAGCAGTCTATCACAGTACCCGGACAACGACAGCTCGTACTTATTGGTATACTTTGTTTGCTATGCATTGCTTTCTTTATCAAGAGAAGTCGTATATGAAAACGATCATACTCACCATCGGTGCGTTTGTACTGCTCGTATCAAGGGCGTTTGCAGCGCAGAACACCCTACTCGTTCAGTCGCTTTCACCTGTTGTTATGGCAGGAGATACTGCCCGAGTTACTGTCTCAGTAGCAAGTAGTGACCAAGCAATAAATGCTGTTTCAGGATCGCTCGCGATACCGGGGAACCTCGTTGTAAAGGATATCGTCAAAGACCCAAGCATTGTTGATTTCTGGACGGAGGCACCGCATGTGGTCGGAACTACGGTGCGGTTCGAGGGTGTTGTACTCAACCCTGGCTATATTGGTGCCAAGGGCACGCTCTTTACTGTTGTCTTTACTACCAAGAAACCCGGCTCAGCCCGTGTCGCACTTTCGGAAGGAGCACTGCTTGCAAATGATGGTCTCGGGACAAACATCATCGATTCACTTGGTGCAGTTGCGATTACGATTACTCCACCTACTGTAGCTACCGAAGAACAAGAAACAGTTGCGGTGGCGCTCGGTTCACCCGCGCCTGCTGGGGCACCCGTTATTCTTCCGGTTATTACGGAGTATTCAGCAGATGTATCAACAACATCTCCTGCATTTCTCAACGGGAAGGGACAGCCAAATGCACTTACAAAAATTATTTTTAAAAACACCTCAGTCAAGTCAATCGGTGAACGTTTCATCGACAGTATCCGAAACAAAAGGCAATCTCTCGATGAGGTATTGGTTAAAAATGATGCACAAGGAGTCTTTCGATATGTGAGCGGGAGCGATCTGATCGCAGGTGTGTACAATGCAACACCGTTTCTCGTCGATACGGCAACCAACACCGAACGCCCTGGTCTGGGAGTACAACTCCTCGTCAAAGACAGCAAGCTAGTGCGCATACTTATTGTCGCGATCAACGTACTCGGACTTTTGGTACCAATCGTTGGACTCATCATGCTCATTTATTTTATTCCGTGGTACTCAGCACGACGTATGCATCTCTTGAAGCGTCGGCTTGGACTTGAAGAAGAAAAAATAGAACTCACTGAACAAAAAATCAAACACCGCGTCGAAAGCATAGAGAGCGATCACTAGTGGTATACTGACTGGATAATGAAAAAATGGTTCATAGCTGTAGTGCTTGTAGCAAGCGTCGTTGTTGGTACGGCTGTGCATGCTCAGACAAAACTTCTTACACCCGAGGAGGAGCTCTGGTTGAAGTCGCGCAACAACACCATCGTGGTATATCCCGAAAAGAATTTCCCGCCGTACT
>CAYLWR010000031.1:0-11354 GCA_964387755.1 uncultured Candidatus Saccharibacteria bacterium
AGTGTAACTTTACATACCCAATGTGTGTCACTTTTGTCACTTTTTGCCTACGCACGAGAAGGGTCAGTTCCGATATATAAAATGCCCCAAACGGAGCTTGTGGGGCAACGAACTACGGGGTTCTATCTCGAGAAGGGTCACCTTCTAGAGCTAGCACGAGAAGCTTCAATTTAAAGGGTTTTTTGCGTTGCCATATTTAGCACCCTTTTGAGAATCCCCCTTGGGTCACAAATTTTGAAAAATAAAAAGCTCCCCGGTATAGGAGAGCTTTCCTTAAAAAAAATTAAATCATACCTGCAACACTAGCAAAAGAACCAAAGAAGTTTTTGAAATAAGAGATTTCAGCTCTTATAAAATCTTCTTCAGAAAAGTAAATTTCCTGCCATACCACTGACCCCTGACCCTCTAATCTTATAAAGCAATCGATTTCTTTTAGTTTTGCTTCATCTTCTTCAGATATCCAAGAGCCTTCGGCCCAGAAAATAGCACCTTTAAATCCTTTCTGTTTTGTTTCTTTAATAAAAGCAAAGAGTTGTGATGAGTCACATACTTCATTATTCTGAAAAATTTCTTCCTCTACTATACCATCTAGAGTTAGCAAGAATTCAATATCTTCCTTATTCATTGGCTCATCACCCCTTTCCCGAGCATCTTTTGCTTGCCATTCCATAAAGCAAAATGGTTTGTTAAGTATTTTTCTTACTTTTTCTATGTCTTGTATCATATAGTTTTGTTTAAGAGTGATTTTCCTTACTTTAACACCTGTTTTATATTCGTCAATATACAAAAATACACCCTTACGAGTGTATTTTTAAACGAAATCCATACTGGAATATATTAAAACTTATAATACAGTTATACCCATTTCACTGAGGATAGTTCGAACGCGGGTGACGCCCTTACTCATAGAGCCTCGTTTGTATCCAAGCCGCTTGGCGGTGGCAACAAGATCGAGCTTACCGAGCATCCACTGACGCCGAAGTGTGTGATATGTTTTGTGATATGTTTTTTCAATCATACTGTGATAATTATTAATTAATAATCACAATCGTACTCGACCAAACATACGCTGTGGGAACAGTTCTACCTCTATCATCGCATGCCACTACCTTGCCGCAACTATAGGATGTGGAAAAAGAATGCTGTTGACTTATGGCAAATACTATATAAAGTAATGAACAAACTAACTCATTCATTAACTAAATAAACCCTGCTATGTCAAAGGTAAACCTAATTCTACCAACAGTTGTCGCAATAGATGGTCCGAGTGGTTGTGGCAAAGGAACCGCTGGACTATATGTCGCAAAAGATCTCGGCTATCACTATTTAGATAGTGGAAAATGGTACCGAGCAGTTGCACTAAAATCACAGCTTTTAAAAATCTCTCCCGAAGATGCACCTTCCCTTGAAGTAATCGCAAAAGAAATTCATGTTGAACTACGTGATGATCTAGTACTTATTGATGGTGTTGACTATGCTCAAATAATTTCTACAGAGGAAATTGGGGCTCTTGCTAGTGTCGTTGGTGGTCACGCTGTTGTACGTGATGCAATCCATACTCATGAACTAGGTATGCGAAAACATCCTGGACTCGTTGTAGATGGAAGAGATGCAGGAAGAGTGTTCGATACACCATATCGTTTTTTTATAAAAACAGATGTGCGCATGAGGGCGCTGTGGAGATGTAAACAGTTGCAAACCAAAGGAGTACGGACTGATTATCAAACAGTCCTCAAACAGCTTCGTACAAGAGATAATGCTGACATTACACGAAAGATCAATCCGTTACTACAACACAAAGACTCTATTGTGATTGACAACACCCTTTTCAAACATAAAGATGATCTGGGTAAAGAAATTTTGAAACACTTGATGTTACTCGGTGTTAAATGATAAAACCGCCAGCTGGCGGTTTTACTTATTTATTCTGAAGGGATTGGTTCTTGTGCGGGCAAGACTTCGTCTGGCTCAACTACTGCTCCTTCCGGCGCTGTTGTGTCTAACTGTCTAGACATTGCGAGATAAAGCTTCGCAACAAGAATAGATGCGAGTGGGTACGCAACAAGAATACCTATGCCGAGCAAGAGGATACCTACGATACACATAACCCCAGCAACAAGAAGGGTGATGAAAATCTTCCAGAAGTGACCTCGGGTCATACGCCATGAAGTGCGAAGTGCGCCAAGGATAGAAGTCCTTTGGTCAAGGTATGTGTAGACCGCAAAGATAAACCGGAATGAAATATATATTCCGATAATCAATATAACTATTCCGAGTACCAAGATCACGCTAGATGAACCCATTAGCACTGCAAATACTCCTAGAAGAAAAGATCCAAATAAAATGAGTCCGCCAATAGCCAACGCGATTCCCGCAAGAATCTCGATTGCAATAATACTGAGTGCGTCGCGAACAGTTGGGAGCATTCCCTGTATAGATCCAAATGAAAGCTTGCTCTCGTCACCTCGTGCCGCAACAAGTGATATCCGGAGCCATACAATACTCCATACGAATGATACGATACCGATCAATAGTACGAGCAGTCCTGGAATGTGACGTCCGTTTCCTGCAATGTTTAGAAGGATCGTGATAAGTGCTATGCCGAGGAAAAAGGTGAAGTGTTTTTTGAACAATACCCACGCCTCTCGAAGTGCTACAGTAGTGCTAAATTTGAATGATGATTCCATATTATCTGTCTGGGGCTATTTCGTAATAATTATTCATAAAGTCTACCATATCCATGAATGGGGTGCCCAGCGTCTGGATCGCGTAGAGCGCGCCTTTCGGATAGACGTTGAAAAGATAGAGGACGAAGCGAGGCTTCGATGCTGGGAAGAACCCGATGAGTGAGTGGAGGTTGCGATCGGTGTAGTATCCACTACCGTCAGATCGCGCGATCTGGGCCGTACCGGTCTTGGCAGCAACACTGTAGTGAGGGTTGCCTATGTGATATCCATCGTCGACGACATGCACGAGCATGTTTGTGATCGTAGAAATAGTCTCAGGTTTGAGTACTCGATCTCCTGGCTTGTGCTCGATGGTGCTCGTTTTACCACTCGCTTCGATGACTTGTGAAGCAATATGTGGAGTCACCATAGTACCGCCGTTGGCAAGGCTCGCAAATCCACGCACGATATTGATCGGACTGGTTGCAATACCCTGCCCGAATGACGCCGCTGCATAGTTGATATCATTTTTGTCTTTGAGACTACCGACCGAACCATTCACCTCCCCCGGCAGATCAATCCCCGTCTTTTCACCGAGTTTGTATTTGTTCACGAGATAGTCCTTGAATGCGTCTTTACCCATTTTTTGCTGAACAAAGATCATACCGGTGTTGAGCGATTGGTTGAGCACGGTTTGCATCGAGACGTTGGTGCCGCGACCTTTTTTGTCAAAGTTGTTGAGCGTCTTGCCGTCGATCGTCACCGATCCCTTGTCGGTATAGGTCGTCGTTGGTGAGACTGCACCGATATCGATGGCCCCTGCCATGACGAGCGGCTTTACGATCGATCCCATTTCATCTCTATTTTGCGCAAACGGGTTGAGATAGGTACTCTGATCTTTGACCGAACTAAAGGCATTGAGATCAAAGGTTGGAGATGCCGCCATTGCAATGATACTACCTGTATATGGATCCATGATCACGCCGCCGACGGTATCACTTCCCCAGTCGCTCTGGATCTTGGCAACAGTGTGCTCAAGCTGCGATTGTACTGTCGGCTCGATCGTCGTTACGATATCACCGGTGGTTGCAGTATTTTTGAACAAAGTCGACTGCATATTCGCAAATATTTCCGCAAAGAAATTAACATAAAAATTGGTAGCATCGCGAGAGAGTACGTCGTTGTAGTACTCCTCAAGACCGTAGTTACCCGCGAGCGCCTTCCCCTTGAACGACACAAATCCGAGCGTGCGAGCAGCGAGCGACTCACCAGGATACAGTCGCCATTTCTCACGCACGAGACTCACGCCTGCGAGGTGTAGATCACTGATTGCTTGTGCGTGAGATTCTGATACGCGATCTTGGATTTCTTCGTAGGGATCCTTTTTCTTTGCAGCCTTGGCAATGAAGGCATCGTGATCGATCGGCACAATCGCATTGATTGCTGCAAATGTTTCCTCAGGATTCTCGATGAGATTGGGTGTGATGGCAATCTTGAACCCACTCGCAACGGTCGCTGCGGCAACAGTCGTCCCGTCCTTGCTGGTCAAATAAATGTTGCCTCGATCAAATGCATCGCTCGACGGAGTGACGTACTGATGCTCTGCACGATCCTTATAGGATGATCCGTGAATAATCTGTAGCGAAAATAGCCGAGCAATGACCAAAAGACCGAGTATAATAATACCGACAATAATGATCCGTATTCTCCGTCTATGAATCTTAGCGTCGAACATTGAACGCAAATGCTTTCTGTGATGGAGCAAATGATACCGTAGGATTCACCAGAAAGCCGTGCTCAAGCGCGTAGCCCTTGGTCAGGTTCTTTTGCGTTGCAAGGTATGCAAGCTCTTGTTGTCCCATATCAGAAATGAGAGTTTTGGTTTCTTGCTGAAGCCCGCGTTCTTTGATCACTGAAAAGGTGATCCCGCCCACAAAGTAGATATACCCGACAAAGAACACTCCGGTAGCAATCCATGAGTACAGGGTGATCGCTCGAAGCGTCTTGTTGAGGTCGGTTGTATCAAATTTTTGTTTAATGGTGGTGATCATTTTTCTATGATGCGTAGCTTTGCGCTACGGGCGCGAGGATTATCTAATAATTCTTCTTTGCTCGGTGTGATAGGCTTTTTGGTGATAACGCGATTTGTTGTGTGGGCCTTCATCCACTGTTTTACGATGCGGTCTTCGAGACTATGGAAGGTGATGACGGCGATGCGTCCTTTTGGCTGGAGCACACTCCACCAAGAGTCGAGCGCATCTTTGATAGTAGTGAGTTCATCATTGACGGCAATACGAAATGCTTGGAAGGTCTTGGTTGCAGGGTGAGTCTTGCCCTGCCTCGAAACAGATTGTTCGATGACAGATGCAAGATCTCGTGCAGTATTGATGGGTTTGAGCTTTCGAGCTTCTACGATTGCGCGAGCGATCTTGCGGCTTCGGCGATCTTCGCCATACGCATAGATAATGTCGGCAATGTTTTCTTCGTTCCATTCATTTGCGATATCCCAGGCAGTGAAGCCAGTGTGCGAACCAGATTGTGAGAACGTCATCTGGAGCGGTGTATCACTCTGAAATGAAAATCCGCGCGTATCCTGTAGGAGCTGGAATGTACTCGTGCCGAGATCAAGAAGGACTTTGTCTACGGCGTGCTGTCCTACCTGTTCCAGTATCTGCGATACGTCTTTGAAGTTGGAGTGAACAAACTGTACATGTGCTCTGTCTCCGATCAGCTGCTCGTAGCGAGCCTGTGCTGCTTCATCGAGGTCCACACAGATGAGGGTGACCGTAGCACCAAACTCCGTGAGAATCTCTCTCGAATGCCCTCCTCCACCAAAGGTGCCGTCGACAATGACATCTCCTTTGGTGATGGCGAGCCCATCAATACTTTCGTGTAAAAGAACGGGAATATGGAGTGAATCGTGCATACTAGAGCACTCCGATACTTCCAAGGTGATTTGCGAGCTTGTCGGCCTTGGTCTCCACCTCTTTCTTGTACGCCTTCCATGTTGCCTCTTCCCAGAGCTCAACGCGGGTGTACAGTCCGACGATGGCGACACGATCTTTGATCCCGAGCTTCTCTTTGAGACCCTCAGGTATCAAGATACGGCCGTTCGCATCTACCCCTACTTCACTCGCTCCTCCGATGAGGTAGCGACTGAAGCTTCTGTTTTCTTCTTGCAACGATCCTTCGGCGAGGCGATCAACAGTCTTTTTCCATTGCGCTGGGGTGAAGACAAAGAGTGACTTCTCTATTCCAGGTGCAATCACGACTGTTTTGCCCATTTCCTTGCGGAATTTGATGGGAAACGACAATCGATTTTTTTCATCAATACTATGGATATACTCGCCAATTAACATTTGCTAACTCTATCGTACTTTCCGTACATTTACCACTTCTTCCCTCTTGATACCATTATACCCCACCTTTCTTCCCCACCGCAAATACAAAGGTGGGGATAAATAGAGAGTTGTTTGACAAATATTTATAAAATGTTATTATAAAATAAGTAAAAATGTACAACAATGCCAATGTATTTAGCAATAAAAAAGCAAGGTGTTCTAATCAAGACATTAGTTGGTCCGTTTTATGGAGAAAGGTCAATCTCTGAGGAGATATCTACAAAAGCAGGCGAAAAATTAAAAGAAGGTGAAGATGTTGTAATAACGAGCGGAGCAGTTTTAGTAAAAGCGGGTCTACTCAATAAAAGTGACGAGGAAGTTACATTAGACACATCATAAAACGCATACAATTAACTATGTATGCGTTTTTATTTTTACTTATTAGAATTAATTAACACTCACTATCTTATACACCACTTCCCCTTTTGGAGTCATGACGGTTGCAGCGTCTCCCGCTTTCTTTTCATAGAGCGCTTGGCCAAGCGGAGATTTGTACGAAATTTTACCAGAAAGCATATCTGTCTCTTCACTTCCTACGATGGTGAATGTGCGAGTATTTGGCTCGCCTTCCTTTTGCACCACAACAACACTTCCAACATTTACCCAACCATTACTTACAGGCTCAATAACTTCTGCATTTTTTAATACGTGTTCGATCGTAGAAATGCGCTCTTGGAGTTTGCCCTGCTCTTCACGTGCGATATGGTACTCCGCATTTTCGGAGAGGTCGCCGAGACTCTTGGCATACTCGACTGCCTCGACGATTTCTTTGCGCCTGACCGTGGTGAGGTAGTGCAATTCCTTTTCTAATGCCTCTTTATTTTCTTTGGTAATAAATTCTTTCATACTTGAAGTCAATACTATACAGTATAGCGGTTATTGGGTCAAAAGCTCTTGATTGTCAGCGAATAATTGCACGACTGGCTTGAATGCATTCGCGGCGCTGCTTTCAATGAGTGGTCCGTTTTCCATGATGACGACGAACGCGTACTTGGGCTGTTCATACGGCAAGAATCCGATCGCCCATGAGTTGACTCGCGTATTTCCCTTGATCTGAGCGGTACCAGTCTTTGCGGCAACATGGACGACATCACTCTTGAGTGATGGAGCAGTGCCTTCGGTAACCACGGCACGCATGCCTTCGAATACTGCACTGTATTCTGCATCAGTAAATGGAAGCGGTTGGGTTGGAAGTCCTGACTGCGCAACAATAGTAGGTGTGACGAGTGTCCCACGTGATGCGATCCCCGCAACTGCGCGCAGCATCTGGATGGGAGTTACCTGGAAGCCATACTGTCCGATCGAAGTGTGATAGGTGTCTCCGATACGCCATGGATCCTTGGGGAAATTCTTTTCTTTCCAAGAAATACTCGGCACCGTACCGGCGAGCTCGCTACTACTAAATCCTGTCTTTTTGCCGATACCAAAGAGTCCCATGTATTTTTCGATATTGTTGATGCCGAGCCCTGCCTGGTCACCAAAGCCTCCACCAATCTCATAGAAGTATACGTTCGATGATACGGCGAGCGCCTTCTTCATATCTACTGCACCGTGGTTTGCATTGTCTTTAAATATGGTCGGCTGACTTGGATTGTATGGGTTTGGAATCTTGAGTGAGCCAGTAGTGTAGATGACTTTGTGTGGTGTGATGACCCCTTCGTGAAGCGCAGCGAGTGAAAGAAATGGCTTCACGATTGATCCAGGGGTATAGAGTCCGTCGATGACGCGATTGAGAAATGGGCGGGTATCGCTTTTGAGATAGGTATTGATCGCGGCGTGATCGCTTCCCTCAGACAGAATGTGTTGATCATATTCTGGGAAGCTCGTGAGCGCGAGAAGTTCCCCACTAGAAATATCCATGACTGCACCTGCACCACCAACGTATCCTGATTTGGCTGCGAGTGCCTTGATGCCTTCTGCGAGCGATTCTTGGATACGCGCATCGATCGTGAGGGTGAGATTGGTGCCTTGCTCAGGAAGCTCGATGGTATTTTGTGCGGTGACAACTCCTGCCACGTTAGTTTCGACAAGGTTCGTACCGTTTTTGCCCGCCAGGATTTTGTTGAACTGTTGTTCAATACCATCCTTTCCTACAGTTTGAAATTGCCAGAACTTCCCTGATGCATCTTTTGCGGGATATGAGACGTATCCAATGAGATTGGCAAAGCCAGCCTTCTGTATGTAGCTTCGCATCGTCGAACCATCAGTTTGATCAATCGTATTCCATGCGAGCTCTACGCCATTGCGATCATAGATAAGTCCTCGATCAGCCAAGATCGGGGTGTGATCGAGCCTGTTTTGTTCACTCTTGGTGCTGTAGTACTGGGCACGTGCGATTTGTAGATGCCCAAGTCTCCCCACGAAACAAACCGCAACGATCACGATCACATACATCAGTGCCGAAAGCGAGCGCTTGGTAATAGGACGCTCGAGTCGCCCTTCGAACTGCTGTCGATCAAAGGCGGGCAGGTTGCGCACATCGAGTAATATTTCATCCGGATGGAGCTCTACGATTTTTCGTTTTTTATTTCCGAATCGGATCATAGGCTTCTCCCATACGCGTTTTAGTACTAATAAGGAACCACGCGATGAGCATCGCGAGGGTGATGAAAGTCATCGTGAAGTATTTGAAGCTATGGGTCGGCGCATACAACACATCTGCGTATACTGCAGGGATGAGGAGTGCGAGCCGGTACCGAGCGAAAAATACCACGGCAACAAAAACACCAATTTGCACCCATACCGGCAACCATAGGACGGCGGCCGTACACGCAATCACCGCAAGGATCGTTCTGATCATAGCTCGATTTTAGCACACCTGAACCCTTAGAAAAAACGCCGCAAGATCGCTCGAATGACAAGGAGTACTACGATGAGTGTGACGACATAAAAGAGTGTTTTGTGCCCAAAGAATGACTCTCCCGCACTTGCATACAAAAGAGTGAGATATGCCTTGCTGTGACCATCGTCCATCGCTTTGGGAGTGTCAGCGACTTGTCCAGGTGCCGTTGGTGCGTCTGGCTGCAGATAGTTCGCGACGTCATTGATGGTGGTTTCTCCTGCTTGTTGTTTGCTTTGCGCCTTGAGATGCGTGAAGTATTCTGCTTGCCGTACACGCCATGATTCAAACATAGCAACATATTTCCCAAAGAATCCTTTCACCCCAGTGAGCGCAGGAAGTGTTGGTTCTACAACGGGAGAAATAGTGACCGTGCCGATAGTTCCCACGAGCGCAGAAAGTGCTTTCTTGTTTTTGTCAGTTGCCGTTGTGATAGATGCGGTCACTTCGGTAGCTTCGGCTGGAAGTTTCCATGTTATCGATGCAGCCTGTTGGGTATAGCCTGGGATCGTTGTTACCTTGGTGCCGATCGTTTTTTGACTCGCAGTAAATGAGAGCGTGTAAGTGATCGGATCTTTAGTTTTGTTATCGATAGTTGCGTAGATGAGGATCGGATCTCCTGACTTGAGCGCCGCTGTTTCTGTTGGTGGTACGCTCGTAAACGTCACCGTATTTCCTGCTGCATGAGCGGTCCACGGCATGAGTACCAGCAGTGCTATGGCAAGGAAGTATTTCATAGTTATTTCAAACTAAACGATGCTTTGACGGTGACCGTGATTTGCTTTTCGATCTGTGACGTATCGTAGCTTCCATAATCAGACACATCGGTAGAGTTGCGAGACTGGACTTGGACCACACCACTAGTTGCACTCTTGAGCGAACCTACTTTGCGGCCAGAGTTCTTTGCGAGCTCGGTTGCGCGAGCCTTGGCATCATCGATCGCCTGCGAGAGAAGCTGGATGCGTGCATCAGGGAGCTTGGAGTAGTAGTACTCAAGCGACTGACTCGAAAAGATCACGCCTTGGTTGATGATACCTGAGAGATTATTTGATGCCTTAGTGATCTTGTCTACATCACTTGACTGCACTGTGAATACCTGGGTAAGGGTGTCTCGTTTTGGTGCGCCTTGGTCTTGCTGATAGACCTCAAACATTGAGACTGGAGTCACCGTGAGTTCCGCCTCAGTGATACCTTGGGCGAGAAGGAATGCCCGTGCCTTTTGCGCGTCAGCAGCAATCTGTGCGTACCCATTTTTGAGATCGGTTTCGTACACGGTACGCGTAACCTGTGTTGTCCACTTTGCCTGATCTGCCGTCACTTCCATTTTTGCAGAACCAGTTACTGCAACGACATCACTGAGCGAGCGCATATGCGCAACGGTGGCCATGCTGATACCGACCGCAATGATGAAGCTTGCGCCGAGCACAATACCGAGCACGATGAGTGGGTGAAGTTTCTGTCGTGGTTCCATACTATTTGAGTATAGCACCTTCTTTGATGAGAAGTGCACGTTTTGCACTAGGACCCCCGCGGTTGTATTCCCCTAGCTTCCCATCACTTCTGATGACCCGATGACAAGGGACGGTCGGATCATAGTTTTCTTTCATGATTCCTCCGACTGCGCGCGCAGCTCCTGGAAAACCTGCTTTCTGTGCAACAGCGCCATAGGTCATGACACTCCCCTTTGGAATAGTACGCACGACTGCGCGTACCTTTTCTGCGAATCTACTCGTATTCATAGACAGTAGTGTACCACCATGCAATGACCCGCCGTGTGTACGGCGGGTCGACGGATTTATAATTTAACAATTTTGTACGTACGCCTCATATTGTCGGCGTAGAATACCATGAGATATATCCCCGGCTTGAGTCGTGAGATATCAACGGAAGATTTATCACGGTAGATCCTGTTACTCCAATCAAATTCACCAGTAGTGGTAACGATCTTCAGATGGTATGATCCATTTTTTGGAAGTTCAACATTGACGATGTCTGTTACTGGGTTGGGATATGCTCTGGTTGTATCTTGTGCAGATGCGGTGGATATCATACCTATCAGTACAATACCCAAAAGGAGTATGCTTCTTTTCATCGTTTAAGGATTTTGAGATTATGGAATGTTTTTCTCACTATACCAAATCAATCCCCAGACGCAAGAAATCCCTCGAAATGAGGGATTTCTTGCTCGGGTGGACCCTAGGAGATTCGAACTCCTGACCTTTGCTTTGCAAAAGCACTGCTCTACCAGCTGAGCTAAGGGCCCGTATTTCTAACCAAGACATTCTACTGCATAAGTGAAATTATGCAACTTGTAACAGCAGTATCAGATAGGTATACTCAGGCAAAATTAACTACATGAAAAAAATAGTCCTTTTTGTAATCGCAAGTATCTCTGGCATATGTTGCCATGATCGTACATCCATCAGTATTCAGAGAGATCACCCTGAT
>CAYLWR010000032.1:0-6030 GCA_964387755.1 uncultured Candidatus Saccharibacteria bacterium
CCGGTGTCGCGTTTCAGGTACAGGGCACCGTCAAGTTTGACAGTCTGACCCCGTCATCACACCCTACCCGTGTCCTCGTACTTGATCAGTACGACTCTACTGTCCACAGTATGGCGATAGATTCTCTTCTTGCATTTCTCGGACAGCTCACACCTGTCCCCATCATCCGTACCTACACCACCAACTCAATCTGGACCAAACCTCCCGGCCTCAAATACATCGTTGTTGAGATGGTTGGTGGAGGGGGTGGAGGCGGAGGATGTTACAACTACGGAGGAGGAGCTGGGGCTGCGGGTGGGTACTGTAAAAAGATTATTTCCGCAATTACACTAAACTCGAATGAGGTTATTACTATAGGCTTAGGCGGTAACGGCGGCATAGCACAATTTCCCGGTGTTGATGGCGGCACTACATCATTTGGTTCTCACTGTTACGCAACTGGCGGACAGGGCGGAAAGGCACAGACAACATTAATTATTGCAACTATTGGTTCTTTAGGCGGTATGGGAGTTAATGGAGACATAAATCTTGCCGGAACAAATAGTGGAGGCGCTACGAGTTCTTCACAGCCATTATATTGTGGCGCTTCTTCTGTTTTTGGAGGTGGTGCATCCACAATTCCTACAATAACTTATGGCGATGGATTAAACGCTATTAATTACGGATCTGGCGGAAGTGGCGGTAATGGATATAACATACCAAATCAACAAGGAGGAAGTGGTAGTAATGGTGTTGTTTTTATAACAGAATATTATTAAAAATAAAGACGCCCGTGGGCGTCTTTATTATTCCATAGTAAATCCAGAGATCTGTTGCTTGGCGTATTGAAGATACTTAATATATTCTTTTTTATCTCCAATCCCTTCTAAAAATTTCAAAAATAACCTATGAGAAACCGAAAGTGTTGGATCAATTGCAATTGCTTGCTTATAGGCAGAAATAACGCCATCCATATCACCTTTCCATGCAGCGAGTTGTGCATAGAGCCAATAAATACGTGGATCTGTTGGTGCTAGAGATTTTGCATACTCTAGTAATTCACTTAAACGCTTCGCGAGTATAGAATCATACGGAAGATTTGCAAAATAAATTTTTGTATTATAAAGATTTATTAACGTATAGTACAACCGATAGTCGGTTTTATTTGTTTTAGTTAATTCTTCAAAATACTCAATATAGGCATCTACATCCTTGATTGCATAAGGAAGAACTTTAGAATCTTCCTTTATTTGGACTGGGTTCATTGCGTATAATTTATACTCACTATATCCAAAACCGCTCACATCCCAATAGGTACCGACAGGAGAGCCTTTGAGAAACTCGTGGTAACGAGCAGGGCGTTTGTCGAGCTTGGACCCGAGTACGCTTGCATACAGTCTTGCCTTGTGTGCAGGTCGATATGAGAAATAGTAGACACCAACACAAGATAGTGCAACAAGCCCAAAGAGAAGTACCGGATGCCACGATGCCTTTTTCACAGGTACCTTCTGAGCAAAGGATGTATTGGTGCCGTATATAATACCGGCAGTAGTTGCAAGCGCAAAGATAGTAATGAACCCATCAAACGCAACAAGGTCTTGCACTAGGTACCCTATGATAGTACCGATCAAGATACTCTTCTGGAGACGTGTGAGACGTTTCGTCCGATACGTTATGTATATGAGCGATCCAACAAAGAGTGCATAGAGTGCGATACCAGGATATCCTGCAGCAACCCCATTGTCATAGTACACATTGTGTGGATGGTCAGTCCACGCTTCAAACGCGAGATCTTTTGAGAGGAATTTCGGATCAAAGTATCGAGCTTGCGCTATTGGGAAATTCTCTGGTCCGTATCCCACAAGCGGTCGTTCATGCATTGCCTTTTGTGCAATCTCCCAGAATGCAAACCGAGTACCTGAAGCGGCAGCAACAAACTTTTGATGGATATATGTTCCAGGGGTTACAAATTGATTCCACGCAATCGCAAATACAATCACTCCTGCAAGTAACCCGCCAATACCGATACTGCGAAGGAATTTCTTGGAAGAAAGAGTCCAATAAACGAGCAGGGTGACAAGACCGGCAATGACTATCCCGAGAAGCGCAGCACGCGCACTTCCTATGATACCCTTACCCGACATGAGTCCGTAAATATTAATAAAAAGTGGTGAGCACAGGATTACCATACCCAAGATCCAGAACCATACTCGTTTCTTTTGCATTGTTGCAAGTATCGCCACAAAACCCAAAAGAAACACCATATACGCACCTGCGAGCGATGAGTTACCAGTAACTCCTCCACCACTTCCCTTGCGTAGCACATCGATCGCTGTATTAAATCCTTCATCTCCAAGCCATACACTCAGTGCAACTACCGCACCACCGCCGACAACCCACCGAAGAAGTGTGGGGATGTATCCTTCGTACCGTTTCGAAAGAGAAGTGATGATCAGTGCATAGAGTGTTGTCGTATAGAGAGTGAGTAATCCAGTTCCCCTCATAAGAGATCCCCAAAATGATAATCCTGAGTTCTTAGCGATAAAACCCGCTATTGTCATCCAAAGTACATATCCTATTAGCGGACTAATCATCAACCATTCTCTTCTATAAAATCTGTACTGTTTGTTAACAAAAATTTGATATATCCATATCCCGGCAAGAAAAATGATTAAGCCATAGAAAATAAAAGCTTTCGAGGTCATATGCGGGAATACCCATTTTCCAAACGTAACCCAAGGAACAAGAAAAGTTGCTATATATGATCCATACCTTAGGCTTTTTTCTGCAATAGTTTCCATGACCCAAGTATATCTGAAAAAACAAAAACCGCCCAAGGGCGGTTTTTGTTACTAAATCTAGTTCAAAATCAATTGAATTATTGATTGAGGAACTGATAGTCTGTTCGATACTGCTCAACAGGGAGAAGGTTACTTTGAGTAGCTCCGGTTGAGAGAGCTGCGTTTGTAAACGTCTGAACCTGCTTAAGCTGAACACGGTAGTTAGCATTGAGAACTGAACCACTGTTTAGGGTTACAACAATACTAAAGTGTTTTGTCTGACCATCGTCGAGACGGAAGCCGTTTGATTCAATCGTTGCATCAGATGAACTGAGGGCGATTGAAGCAGAAGAAGTACTGAGAACAACATCTGTTGATGGTGCACCAGACTGCTGGAAGACAAGAGCAAATGCATCTGATCCTCCAACTGTTAGAGCAGAAGATGCTGATTGTCCTACATAAAGGGTGTTACCGAATGAAGTAACAGATACAGGAATGGTGTAAGTTACAGAAGTAACAAGACCATTTGTATCAGTTGTTCGGTTGTAGCTAGCAGTACCCATAACAGTGTTTACGCCGGTTGAGCGAAGAGTCATGGTTTCACCAGTAGCTGAACCTGATCGGTCACCTGCTACGAGCTGGTCACCGTTTACATCTTCAGCATCAATGTAGATGTAACTTGTTTGAGTTACATAGTTTGATGGGATAGAAGCGTAAAGGGTTGTACCTTCTGAGTAAGCAGAAACACTATTGATATCAGCAGTGATAGTACCAGTGATAGTTTCGTCAGCAGCAAGATCAAGATCGAGGTTGTCGAACGTGATTGTTGAAGCAGCTGATGAAGAAGTTGATACTGATTCACTAAATGTTGAACCATCGATGTTGAGAGTAACATTTCCAGTTACATCATCGAGATCGTTGTCACTTGTAGTGAAGAGTACTGGGATCTGATCAACATGCATTGCGCCACCCTGTGCCTTCATAGTGAACTTGAGAAGTTCAACATTGTTGGTGTTAGAAGTGGTTGATACCTTCACAGTCTGAGCCTTCAAGTTTGAACTTGAGAGACCGACCTTGAGTTCGAGATCATTTGCAGTTGCAAGTGAAGTGAAGTTGAAGGTCTTTGTCAAAGGAAGTGGACTTGCACTTTCAGTGAGGATAGCACCTGAAGCATCGTTGAAACGAATACTGTCAAGTGAAGCTGTCCAACTATCTGCAGAATAATCAGCAGAATCAATGTTTTCAAGTGCAGAAACTGCAACAAAGAAACGCATCTTCTGGTCTGCTCGGATCACTACGTTTGAAAGCGCGATTGATCGTGAGTAGGTGTTTGATGATTCAGAGAAGTCTGAAGTACTTGATGAGCCAACCTTGTTACCGTTCTGATCCCATACTGAGATGGTTGAAGCGTATCGGGTGAGACGCTTTGATCCTGAACCTCCGTTTGTAAACGAAAGTTTAACAGAACTGATAGCAACATCTGATCCAGCGTCAGCTTCGATTTCGAAACCGAGCACCTTGGTGTTACTGTCGCCTTCACCAACATTGGTCTCAAGACCTGATGTGTATGAAGAAACAGTGATGTCACCAGCTGTTCCTGAAAGACCACCATTGTTTGATGATCCATTACATGGAGCACCAGTCATAGGGTTGAACAACTGACCAGCTGCA
Organism: uncultured Candidatus Saccharibacteria bacterium; assembly: GCA_964387755.1. Taxonomy (GTDB): domain Bacteria; phylum Patescibacteriota; class Minisyncoccia; order Phycocordibacterales; family UBA9973; genus UBA4124. The sequence goes on from CAYLWR010000032.1 coordinate 4,431, forward strand.
CAGCCGTTAGAACCACCATTGTTTGATGATCCACCGGTGAGAGCAGCGAGCATACTGCCAGTCATAGGACCAACAACACCATCAGCCTTGAGGCCTTTTGATGCTTGGAATGACATAACAGCTGCCTTGGTCTTTGCACCGAAGTACATAGATTCCATTCCTGGAGCTCCAGCACCTGCGGTAGCTACGATGTAGCCATTTGCGTTAAGAGTCTGTTGAAGACTCATAACCTGTGAACTAGACATACCCATTTTGAGTGTGCCTGCGTGTACGTAAGCAGCCTTTGCGCCTGTTGCAAAAAGAGCAACAACAGCAACGGTAGCTACGATAAATTTAAAAGTCTTTTTCATAGTTTAATTAATTGTTTGTAATCGCCTGCTCACTATATATATGAGCGAGACGTTTGTAGTCATAGAGAAGGTCTTTATCACCTTCACCATCACCACGGTTAGCTAATTGCAGAGTGCAGTAACGAGCTGCAGTATCTGCCGTGTCGACAAGGCCGATATCGTTTCTATCCTCATTACTGAGAATAAACAAACAAATATGAGCAGTCGCGAAAAAGCATACCGATCTAATAATTAGTTAGTTCGCTATATCGTTTTCAACGAGCTGCACAGTGGCATACCACCATACTTTTGGTACCCCTTGCGGGGCACAAAAGATACCTTGCATAGTACCATATGTTTCGTATAGAAACTAGTACGAGCACTGTATCAGTATGAGTCCAAAAGAAATGGCGTTTGCCACTCGTATATGGTGACTGCCCCAGCAATAAAACCTTACAAATACTAGCTGACTGCCATATAGATACTCCAGCGTTTGCTTCCGCGTTTTGTGATTTTGCCAGTTGCAACAAGTGTCCCGAGTTCTCGCTGAATAGTCTTTTCAGAGACGTCAGTAAAGAGGGTGGATATGTCTTTTATGCCGACAGATTTACGGTCATTAATAAAGGACAGTATTTGCTCCTGTCTTTTAGATTTATTTTCATTATTGTTTGATTTAGTATCGAAAGTTATCTGACTTGTAGAAAATGAATTATGTCTTTGTTCTGTCTTTTTAATAAAATTTTGTCTCTCAGGAGCTGGAGTGAAGATTGCCGCAATAGAGCGTTCTGCGTCATGATCGAACCCATAGAGAGTGATCTCATGGGTGAGTATTGCCACATTTTTTTCATTAATAGATCCAGATAATGCAGCTGCACCAAAGATAGTTAGGAGCTTTTCGATATGTAACGCTCTCCCTTCTCGTGATGCTCCGACAAGCTCGATAGCGACGGTCCGCAAATGGTGTTTGAGTGGGTCAGTCTCAGGGAGGTGCTGCGTCACCAAATAGACAGCCGCAAGGATCTTTTGTCCTTTTGATCGATCTGTAGCATTTTTATATTGATTTATAGTTATTTTTTCATGCATTTCAATGTCTTATACAATGTCCATAAAGCGTCCGATATCACAAAATCACTTCCGCAGTATATCGGACATGACTTTCTTGTACAAGACACTCTGTGTGTCCAAATAATCCTTACAAATCAATGGTTTTTTCACATATCGAGTGTTATACTCTTGTAGCACATGGCAAAGAAGCAGCAGAAAAAAACCGG
>CAYLWR010000033.1:0-3635 GCA_964387755.1 uncultured Candidatus Saccharibacteria bacterium
GTACCGCGAACAGTAGGACGAATACCCTTCCATCTACTGCGTCCTGCCTTACCGTAACGTACGAGTTTGTTTTCATCGTTTGATACGGTACCAATGGTTGCCCAGCACACGTCTTGTACGCGACGGATCTCAGTTGAAGGAAGTTTGAGCTGCGTGTAGCCGTCTTGCTGTGCTACCACTTGTGCAAATGATCCTGCAGATCGCACCATCTGTGCGCCTTTTCCTGGTTTGAATTCGATGTTGTATACAAATGTTCCAACAGGGATTGCCTTGAGTGGGAGACGGTTACCAACCTCGATCGGAGCGTTTTCTGACACCACAAATGTTGCACCAACGCTCAGTTCCTTTGGAAGGACGACGTAGGTCTTGAATCCATCACGATATACTGCGAGTCCAATGAATGCTGAACGGTTTGGATCGTACTCAATAGAGTCGATACGAGCTGGGATATCGCGCTTGGTATACAAAAAGTCCACTTGGCGGTAGAGACGCTTGTTCCCTCCTCCCTTGTGACGAGTCGTGATACGGCCCATGTTGTTGCGACCCACTGCACGCTTCTGACCTTTGGTGAGTGACTTGGTTGGCTTGCTGCGAGTAAGTACCTTGCGATAGTCAATCGTAAGCGTTCCTCGTCGTGATGCTGATGTTGGTTTATATGATTTCATATTTATAGTATCTCAATGGTTGTTCCCTTTGGAAGGATGACGTATGCCTTCTTGCTTCGCTTTGCGAATCCGAGTTTGTTCCGACGCCAAAATGTCTTTGGCTTCACGTTTACAATGTTTACCTTTAGTGGCGTTTTCTTGTACTCGGCCACAAATGCCTTCTTGATCTCATTTTTTGTTGCAGTTACTGCAACATCAAAGAGATAGCTGTTATCACTTGCCTGCTTTGCGGCCTTTTCAGTAATGCGAGGACGCTTCAAGATACGCGCACTCTTTGGAGTTACTTCTTTTGATGCCTTGTCTTTAGTTGTGGTCTTGTTGGTAGCCATATAATTTTTCTAACACTTATTGCATCTTTGCCGCAAGTACTGAAACGATCGCCTCTGGGTTAACCATGACAACATGTCGGTACGAGAGAAGCATTGCAGGATTGATATCAAGTACACTCACGACCGTTGCACCCGGAAGGTTCGCAAAACTCTTTGCAACGTATTCATTTGCCTCTGGAAGTACAATGAGCGCGCCAGTTTTCTTCTTTGAATCAATCTTTTTAAATGATGCAACCTTTGCAAGGCTGGTGAGTACTTCAGCAGCATCCTTGGTCTTGATTGCACCGAGATTGAGGGTATCTAGGAAAAGCATAGCACCGAGCGCATATTTGCGAGAGAGCACGGTGTAGAGTGCCTTCACACGAGTCTTCTTGTTGATTTTCTTTGAATAGTCTTTGTCGTTGCGAGGACCGAATGTTGTTCCGCCGCCTACCCAGAGCGGTGATCGAGTTGATCCGTGTCGAGCGCGACCAGTTCCCTTTTGCTTCCAAGGCTTTTTACCACCTCCAGATACTTCTCCGCGATCCTTGGTGTGGGCAGTACCCGCACGCTTGTTCGCCATCATACTGACCACTACTTGGTGTACGAGGTCTGCGTTCCATTTCACACCGAATACCTTTTCAGGAAGTGTGATTGCGCCTGCCTTTGTACCCTTTTGTGAGTATACGGTTGCTTCGAGGTTTACGGTCTTTTTAGTTGTAGTCTTTGTTGTAGCCATACAGATAACTCTTATTGCGCGCTCACGATACGGATAACGGTTCCACGTCTACCAGGAACAGCACCCTTGATAAAGAGGGTGGTACCTTCTACTGCGACGATCTTGAGACCTTTGACTGTGACGGTATCACCGCCAGTGCGACCTGCCATGCGCATACCTTTCACCACGCGACCTCCAGCACGTCCTGGACCTCCACCGATAGATCCTGGTTCACGTTCTGAGTGCTTCTGACCGTGTGAACGTGGTCCACCGGCAAATCCATGACGTTTAACCACACCTTGGAATCCTTTACTCTTTGAAGTTCCGGTGACGATCACTTCGTCCCCTGCTGCAAATGATTCCGCAGTAAGTACATCCCCCACTGCAACACCTACGTCTCCAGTAGTACGGAATTCCTGTACTTCCTTGTAGCCCTTGCCGCCAAATGCGCCGAGCTGCGCCTTTGCAACGCGAGATTCCTTTTGCTCGCCTGCGCCCACCTGCACCGCAGTATAGCCATCGCTTTCGATAGTCTTGATCTTGGTGACAGTGTTCGGCTCAACCACGACTGCAGTCACTGGAAACACAACACCTTTTTCATCAAAGCGCTGGGTCATATTGAGTTTTGTTCCGATAATGAATTTCATGTTCTTGCTCGCCATCGAGGGCGGGTATTGGACCATTTTTCTAAAGACCCAAAGGTCCTTTAATTGGTCTGGAGATTATACACGTATTGTTATTTTATGCAAGAAGGTGCTATAATTTCAATAACGGAATAGGAAATGAGCACCTATTTACTGATTTATCAGCCGGCTTTTGGGCTCAGTGTTCAAGCAGAACATCAACAAAATAGACCATTTTGTTCTTTACTTTCAAACAATTACGTAGCATTGATGTTACGAACACTACAGAAGCTTTGAGCTTCTTTTTTTATTTATATACAAAAAATCCCCGAATAGGGGATTTTTTGCTGAGTAATTACTTACATCATCTTTACATCAATATCTACCCCAGATGGCATTGAGAGGTTTGTAAGAGCCTCAATAACTTTTGGTGATGGATTTTCGATGTCGATCAGTCGCTTGTGGACGCGCATCTCAAATTGCTCGCGAGCGTTTTTGTAGATGAACGGAGAGCGGTTGACCGTGTACTTCTTGATCTCTGTTGGAAGCGGGATCGGACCTCGGACCACTGCGTCATAGCGCACTGCGGTATCGACGATCTGCTTTACTGAAGCATCAAGAATCTTGTTCTCGTAGGCGCGTACTCGGATGCGGAGCATGCTTTGTACGTCTGCCTTTGCTTTTGTTGGTGTTTTTGTTGCCATAATGAACTTGGTACTGATCGGGGTTGTGAGCAATGGGTTCTAGTGTTTCTACGGCTCGCCCCTCCCTAGGGTACGCTATGTTATTGCTACTTAATCACCTTTGTTACGACACCTGCACCGACAGTACGTCCTCCTTCACGGATCGCGAAACGCATCTGGTCTTCCATTGCAACTGGCACAACGAGCTTCACAGTGATCTTGACGGTATCTCCAGGCATAACAATTTCTGTTCCTGCTGGGAGCGTAACTTCACCGGTCACATCAGTGGTTCGGATGTAGAACTGTGGCTTGTATCCGTTCATAAACGGAGTGTGTCGTCCACCTTCTTCTTTCTTGAGCACGTACACTTCACCTTCAAATTCGGTGTGCGGAGTTACTGAACCAGTCTTTGCAAGCACCTGTCCACGAGTAAGGTCTTCTTTCTTGACACCACGAAGGAGAATACCTGCGTTGTCACCTGCCATACCACTGTCGAGCTGCTTGTTGAACATTTCGATACCAGTCACTGTTGTTTTTTCAGTGTCCTTGATACCAACGATTTCAATTTCTTCACCGACCTTCACGGTTCCACGTTCGATACGACCAGTAACCACGGTTCCACGTCCTTCGATAGAAAA
>CAYLWR010000034.1:0-5147 GCA_964387755.1 uncultured Candidatus Saccharibacteria bacterium
TATGATACCGAGTGCAACTGCCTTTGTCAATAAAAAGGCCGCCATTAAGGCGGCCGTTGATCAGTGTTACTCTGCTACTACATTCATAGGAGCAAATATAGGGATTTTCAGTTCAGGAGGTAGGTATTCATTGATATGCTCGCGTACAGCATCTGCTTTTGCGTTTCTACCTTTTGCAGTTCCGGAATAAGACACATGAGTTTCCTCTTTACCATTCAATAAAGAGCTCACGATCGAAAATAATGTGATTTTATCTTTTTCTGTTACCTCTCGTACAATGAGCATTGCGCTTCGATGTTTGGAGTCATGATTTGGCTCAATATACTCAAGCATGATGTTAATTTTTATAAATTCCCAGCTTGATTGATCCTTTGGGGGTCTGATCTGCTTTATCTTATCCCTATCAAAACGTTTAATTTTTTTAATTCGATTCAGAAATTCGAGTATTCTTTCAGGGAGGAGTTTTTGATGGTGCATACGTATCGGTTTTTTATTCACAATACCTCTTTTCCCAGAAATGTCAAAACCGCCGTATCATACGGCGGTTTTGAGAAGGGTTAGGCAGTGGTTGCGGCAGTTCGGCTTTTGACTATCGTGTCTGCAACATTTTGCGGCACAATATCGTAGCGAAGGAATTCCATGGTAAACCCGGCTCTTCCTTCAGTCATAGATCGGAGGCTTGTCATATATCCAAACATTTCTGAAAGCGGTACGACTGCGTTTACGACTTGGTTGAGTCCACGAGTTTCCATACCTTCAATGAGTCCTCGACGTGAAGAAAGTGATCCTGTAACATCTCCCATAAATTTTTCTGGAGTTACCACTTCTACTTTCATCATTGGCTCAAGGATAACTGGCTTTGCGGCGCGAGCAGCCTCTTGGAGTGCCATACTAGCTGCAATCTTAAAGGCCATTTCGTTTGAGTCGACTTCGTGGAAACTACCATCATAGAGATCCACTGATACGTTTTCCATTTTAAATCCTGCTACCACTCCACGATCAAGACCTTCTTTGAGTCCTTTTTCGATAGGCGCAATGTACTCTCCTGGGATTGCACCTCCTTTGATGTTGTTGATGAATTCAAACCCTCCATCACGCTTCACATTCTTTGGAAGATCCTTTGGATCAACATTCTGATCCATTGGCTTGATTTTGATTTTGACGTGTCCGTAGTTACCCTTACCTCCTGACTGCTTGATGTACTTTCCTTCTGCTTGAGACTCTGCGGTGATGGTTTCGCGGTAGGCAACCTGTGGCTTTCCAACATTTGCCTCGACGTTAAACTCACGCTTCATACGATCAACAATGATCTCAAGGTGCAGTTCTCCCATACCTGCGATAAGTGTTTCTTCGGTTTCTGGGTCAGTTGATACTTTAAGGGTTGGGTCTTCATCTGCAAGACGGTTGAGCGCAAGACCCATTTTTTCTTGGTCTGCCTTCGTCTTTGGTTCGATACGAAGATTGATCACCGGTTCTGGGAACTTGATGCGGTCAAGCTGAATTGGCTTGTTCTCGTCACAAAGAGTGTCTGAGGTCTTTACTTCCTTGAGTCCTACTGCAGCAGCGATTTCTCCGGCAAATACTTTTTTGATTTCCTGACGCTGGTCAGCTTGCATACGCACAATACGAGAGAGGCGCTCTTTGTTGCCAGTGCGTGGGTTATATACATATGAGCCTGCTTCAATGGTACCTGAGTACACACGGAAGAAGACGAGCTGTCCGACAAATGGATCGTTCATACTCTTAAACGCAAGTGCTGCAAATGGCTCTGCATCAGAAGATGATCGCTCGAGTGGTTCTTCAGTTTCTGGGTCAGTACCCTTCACTGGAGGAATATCATTTGGTGCTGGGAGATAATCCACAACAGCATCAAGTACAAGTTGCACGCCTTTGTTCTTGAGCGCACTTCCTGCAAATACGGGGAAAATTTCGTTTGCGATCACTGCCTTACGCATGAGCTTTTGAAGCTCTTCATAGCTCGGCTCAGTACCTTCAAGGTATGCATTCATCGCAACCTCATCATTTTCTACAATGCGTTCAATGAGTTCTGCGCGGTATTTCTTCGCGTCTGCCATGTATTCTTCTGGCACATCCTTTTCTATAACCTTGTTACCCATTTCTCCTTCGAAGTAGTATGCCTTCATCTTGAGAAGATCTATCACTCCCTCGTGTTTATCTTCAAGCCCTATTGGGATTTGGTATCGCACTGCCTTCTTTGAGAGGCGATCCTGGATGGTTTTGTATGAGTGTTCAAATGACGCACCGGTTCGGTCGAGTTTGTTTACAAAACAAATACGTGGAACGTTGGCTTCGTCTGCATAACGCCAGTTGGTCTCAGATTGTGGTTCTACTCCTGCAACTCCATCAAACACGACGACTGCACCATCGAGTACACGAAGTGAACGCTTCACTTCCACTGTGAAGTCGATGTGCCCTGGAGTATCGATAATATTAAATGTATAACGCTTGCTCTTGTCGCCACCTGCATAAGTTGGAAGCCACGTGCAGGACACTGCAGCAGCAGTAATAGTGATACCGCGCTCTCGCTCTTGCTCCATCCAGTCAGTGACGGTCTCACCTTCGTGGACTTCACCGATCTTGTGACTCATACCAGTATAGTAGAGTACGCGCTCAGAAGTGGTTGTCTTACCAGCATCAATATGTGCGATAATCCCAAAGTTTCGTGTTTTTTCGAGTGAATACTCTCGTTCCATATAGTGTGTTTATTTTAAATACATAAATAATAATAAAAGAGACGCAGGTCTACTTGTGTCCCACACTATACTGGACAACAATGCTTTTTGCAATATAAAACTGCCCCCTTAGGAGCAGTTTTGATAGATTCATATATTTATCTGACGTATGTACCAGAGACCCATCCTGTTATTCCTCCATCAAATGATACATAGTACCAGGTATCTCCTGCAATCATTGTCTGGTTTATAACCTTACCTGTTTGACCGAATACAACCTTCCCAAGAATATCACTCGTTGTAGAAGGAAGACTCCGGACATTAAGCACTGATGCGATAACAGAAACACTCTCTTTTGTTGCAGTAGTACCTTGTTGTACATTTCCTGCTGGTGATGATGCCGAAGATTCGTTGAGTAGATTCAATGTGTCAATTGCAGTAATCGTTGTATTGCCTCCTATTCTTGCGCCATTAGAGACTAAAGAAAGGTATGTTTCTATAACCCAGCCATCTACCCCTGTATCAAAGTTTACATTCCACCAATTTACATTGTTAACCATGGTTGGCCCACCGACTATGGTTCCTTGTTTATTTATATTTTGAGTACCAAGTTTCTGGCCACTTGTACCAGCACTATTGCGCACGTTGACTGTAGTTGTTGTTTTTATAACTGAACCGACAGCTAAGCCACTCGTTTGGACAGACTGATTTGCAACAGTAACAGGGACAGGAGTAGATGTCTCTACTATTCCTCCCCCAGAAGTTGTCACTGCAACATAATATAGCCCATTAGGAACTGCTGTTGTATCCCAAGTGAAAGTTAGTAGACGGTTAGGATTGAGTGCATCTCCAGGGGAGACTACACCATTACCTATATGAATTTTTCCAGAAGCTCCGACAATATCAAATGACGCCTGAGTAATTCGTCCGTTTTTTACGTACATACCAAGAGCTGTTTGTCCGGATACAGCGTTGCCCCCACCAACAACCGAACCGATAGTTATTGGGCCAAATAAAACCTGTCCAGCATTGGAAGTGTACGCTCCAAATACTTTAGTATCCGGAGACATTGCCGAGCTATTTCCAAATTTATCGTATGCATACACATAATAAGGATAATATGTAGACATGGCTAGTTTAGATGTAGTAAAGAAATTTTCTGGTGTTGAAGCAATAAGTTGTCCGTTGCTATATATTTTATACCCTGCGATACCAGAAGCATCGGTTGAAGATGGCCACCAAAGAGTAAGGCTTTCTTTGTTCGTAAAAGCAATATAATTATTGCTGTTTGTTGTAGTTGGAAGAACTGGAATTGGTGCAGAAGGAGGAATAGTATCCGATGCGGTTGATGAAACAGAGGTAGTTGCTGAAGTATTTGGAGAGTGTGCTGAAACATTCCCAGTAACATCATATGCAACAACATAGTAAGTATGTGATGAATTTGCTAAGAGTCCTGTGTCAACGTAAAAATTTGCAGGTGTTATTCCTATCAATATTCCATCTCTATAGAGTTTATAACCAGCAAAAGCAATATTATCTGTTGAAGTAGACCATGAAACAGTGATACTTCTATCTGTGATGTTTGAGGTTACTATATTTGTCGGAGTAGTCGGCCCCACCGTATCTCCATTATTCACCCCCACACTCACACTCGTTGTTCCCACATTGCCTGCAGCATCGTAGGCTTTGGCAGAGAGGGTTGTGGTGCCATTTGGAGCCGTGGTGGAGTTCCAGGTGGTACTGTAGGGACTCGTCGTATCGCTTGAAATGAGGGTTTGGCCTTGGTAGAAGTCAACACGGGTGACGCCACTGTTGTCAGATGCCTGGGCAGTGAGCGTAACTGCAGTACCGAATACTGTGGCACCGTTGGTTGGACTGGTGAAGGTGACGAGTGGAGCGGTGGTGTCAGCGGGAGGAGTCGTTGTGGTGTACTCATAGGCACCGATGTCTGGGAGGGTGCCACTGTATGCAATGGTCACTGGAGCAGTGATGATAATGCCCTTGTCGATGAGGTCAGAGCCTGATGTGAGCTTGAGGAAGGAGAGGGTTGGAAGCGATCCGTCGGCATTTCGTGGACCATCAGCACCCACTGAGGAGATACTCTGGAAGTCCTGAGCATTGAGAGTGATCTGAGAAGCAAGATCAGGACTCCAGGTATTCTTTGAACCGATGATGGCTGAGCCGTTGTACGCAGTGCCGTTTGCGTAGGAGATGTTGTTTTTGAAGTCATCCTGTGGCTGGTTTTCGACGAGTCCCCACATGAAGCCCTTTTGGCCGTTCTTGTATGCAGTGTTGTTATAGAGCTGCATGCGAAGGTCGCCGGCATTTTGGTTGAAGCCGTGCTGGGCGTTTTCAAAGGCGATGTTGTTGTACACGAGGCGACGGACGATGTTGTGATAAAGGCTGGTACCGGTATAGCGAGAGGAGTCAGGACCGAGTTTGAAGCCATCTCCG
>CAYLWR010000035.1:0-10358 GCA_964387755.1 uncultured Candidatus Saccharibacteria bacterium
GGTAGGTATTTAACACGGGTCATGTGCTGCGATTATACACGCCATGCGGCATAGATACCAGTCGTGAGTAGTCGATCGGAATTTTTTTGTTGAATGGAGACTTCGCCGTATTCGATTGTTCCATCAGGAAGTGTGTCGCTCAGAAGTTCTCCAAATGTTCGTGCGGAGTAGCCTGCTGCATAGCCGTTGAGTATGACGAGTTTGGCATCTGGTGTGAGAAGCTCTGGAAGAAGTGATACAAGTTCTGCGAGTGATTCTTCGATCTTCCATACTTCGCCTTTTGGTCCGCGACCAAATGCGGGCGGGTCCATGACGATGATGTCAAATCTTTCTCCGCGCTGCATGAGACGCCTTGCATAGCGAAGCACATCCTCACATACAACCCGTATTGCATCAGCTGGCAGTCCTGAGAGTGCTGCATTTTCTTTCACCATATCAATAGTGCTTTTGGATGCATCGACGTGCGTAACCTTGATACCGACGAGTGCCGCAGCAACACTAGCAGCACCGGTGTAGCCGAATAAGTTGAGCATGGTAAGCCCGTCGTGAGCTTTGCCTAGCTCTTGGAGCTGGGCCCACTGGTAGGAATGCTCAGGAAATACACCGACATGCTTGAACCCTCGCATCTGAAGTCCGAGCTTCATACCCTGCCATGATATGTTCCAAGCTTCGGGAGTACCGGTAGTCAGAGCCCATCGCTCACCTTTGTCTGCCCAGACGAACTGCGCATTCGCATCACTCCATTGGTCTGGCTTTGTTTTCTCCCAGAGTGTTTGCGGGTCAGGACGATCGAGTATAACGCCCGCAATCTGTTCGAGTTTGCGGCCTTCTCCACTATCGAGGAGCTCGTATTCGCTCCATCCTTTTATTGTGATATCTATACGCTTGCTGTATTGGGTTGTACTGCTTGTTGCATCGCTTCTTTCAGGGTTGTGTATTGAAAGACAAATCCTTTGTCAATGAGAAGTTGCGGGCTCACCTTTTGACTTTTGGTAAGTTCGGTAAAAAATTCTCCGCGCCTGAGGAATCCCGGTAGTGCACCGATCACTCGCCGGTGGAGCGCTGCCCCGAGTGTGTGCATAAATGTCTGATGTGATACTGCTTCTGGTGCGGCCGCATTTACTGGACCGTGCAGCGTAGAAGTCTGCAGTGCGAATATGTATGCATTAACAATATCTTCTTCGTGAATCCATGGTTGCCAGAACTCGTTCTTGCTAAGGGAGAGCAAGAATCCAAACGGCGCAGTCCTACGAAGCTGCGCGAGCATGCCGCCGTGCCCCACAACTGGCGCAGTGCGAATACACACTACTCGTGTTCCGAAGTCTTCTGCTCGCTGCGCTTCAGTTTCCCATGCAGCGACCACATCGGAGAGGAAGCCGGTTCCTTTGGTAGAGCGCTCGGTGAGTTCTTCGTCGCCTCGTTCGCCATAGTATCCGACGGCAGATGCGTTGATGAGGATCGTTGGACGACTTGCCGCCTTGTGCATACTCTCTACAATGTGCCGAGTGCTGACGATGCGACTGTTGAGTATTTCTTCTTTCCCTTTTGGACTCCAGGAACCTGCGATTGGCGCCCCAGCAAGATTGACCACCGCGTCCGTGTGTTCAAGGACGTTGAACGGAAGCTGTTCTTTGGTGATATCGCTTTGGATAAAGAAGAGTTGCTCATGGGTAAACGAAGGCGCAACTCTATCTACCACGATTACCGTATCCCCAAGCGCAAGGAGTTTCCGAGCAAGTTGGGTACCGATAAATCCCGATCCACCAGTAAGCACAATAGTCATACGTCCATGTACTATACCATGCCACCATCTCGTGATGTATTTCAGAACACATGGGGAGTTTTTTGCAAAATGCGCAGTCTAGGGTAGGATGCCCGTATGGAACAGGCGCTCGACATTGCAGAAAGTGTACTTATGGCAGTTCTCAACTTCGCCTTTTTTGTCGTGCTTTCGGTGATATTTCTCCCTTCATTTCTCATTGTCACCTACCTCCAAAAGCCGTGGGAGGACGCCATGAAGAAAAACCTCGGGATCTAGACGATCTTGATAAAGCGATTTTTGCCTACCTTGTATGTACCAGTGAGAGCTACTGCTGCGTCCGTTACTTTTTCTTCTGATTCAAAGTTTGAAATCGCACCAGCTTCAAGGAGTCGACGGAGGGCGCTTTTTGATTCAACAATATGTTCTTCGAGAAGAATCGCTTCGAGTGTGCGATCGAGTCCTGCGATCTCAGTGATCGCATCGCTCACTTCACGTTGCTGAAATGTTGTGACGAATGCAGACTCTGCCTCGAGCGCTTCCTTTTCACTGGTACAGCTTTTCACGATTTCAAACGCAAGACGCATTTTGAGATCACGCGGATTGATACCTTGTGCGAGCTCGTCTTTGACAGTTTCAATCTGCGTAAGTGTGTAGTCGGTACAGAGTTCAAATCCAGGAACGATAAGTCCGTCGTTCCATGACATGACCTTGCCATACATATCTGTCGGTGTATCAGTGAGGCTCACCATATTACCCTCAGTCTTCCCCATTTTCTTACCAGAGTTATCTTCGAGGAGCTTGGTTGTCACAACAAATTTCTCTTTATTCTTCATTGCCTTCATGAGCGTGCGACCAGTGAGCATGTTGAAGAGTTGGTCGTTGCCTCCCACTTCTCCATCAACATTCATTGCGACTGAGTCATAGCCCTGCATGAGTGGATACATGAACTCATGGATATAAATTGGCTTCTCTTCCTCTATACGCTTCTGGAACATATCGCGTTTGAGCATTTGATCTACGGTCACCAGAGACGCAATCTCGATCACATCCGCGAATTTGAGTTTGCCGAGCCATTTGGTATTGAACTTGATCGTTGCAGCATTTTTCCCAGTAAACCTGATAAATTTACTTGCCTGCTTTTTATATAACTTGAGATTGGTTTTGATCTCACGAGGTGTGAGCTGTTTGCGTACCGATGCCTTGTCTGGATCACCAATACGAGCAGTGAAGTCCCCGACCAAGAAAATGATCTTGTGTCCAAGGTCTTGGAAATGGCGAAGTTTGCGAAGTTGTATAACGTTTCCAATGTGGAGGGTTGGTGCTGTTGGATCAAATCCGGCATAGACACTGAGTACTTTGCCTGAGGTGAGCGCACTCTCTACGAATCCCCGGCTTGGGAGTATTTCCGATACCCCCTTCTCAAGCAATATCTGTATCTTTTCGTCCCGATCTAGTTCTGTTGCCATATATAGATGGATTGTAGCATTTTTTAGTAATTAATTTTATGTTGAGCACGTACTGTAATAAGACGCACCAGTGTTTCGTCTTTTATAAATAGTGTGCTATTGCTATGATACCTACTATGTCATCTGTATTGAAAAAGATCAAAAAACACAATATGTATTGGAAAAAAGTGCTCTTCTATTGCCTTGCTATAGGCTTTATGTTGCTTGGAGTAGGACTCGTCTGGGCAGCAACCATCCGACTTCCTGATGTATCGACATTTGAAGCGCGCAAGATTGCAAATTCTTCAAAGATCACTGACCGTACTGGTGAGGTTGTGCTCTACGATATCAACCAAGGTGTCCGCCGCACTGAGATCCCACTCGATCAGATGAACGACAACATCAAGCATGCAGTGATCGCGATCGAGGACGCACATTTCTATACCCATAACGGCATCCGTCCTACCTCGATCCTTCGCGCCGTATTTGCGAACCTCACGAGCGGTTCATTCTCACAAGGTGGATCAACACTGACCCAACAAATCATCAAGAACACCCTCCTCAATACTGACAAGACTGTGGTGCGCAAGTTCAAAGAATGGGTACTGGCGCTCAAACTCGAACGACACTTCAGTAAAGACCAGATCCTCACGATCTATCTCAATGATGCTCCATTTGGCAGCACGATCTATGGTGTACAGGAAGCCGCAAAGGCATTCTTCCTCAAAGACGCAAAAGATCTCGATGTTGCAGAGAGTGCGTATCTGGCAGCCCTCATGCCGGCTCCGAGCTACTACTCACCGTTCGGTGCACACAAAGACAAACTCGATGAACGCAAAAACCTCGTCCTCGCAAAAATGAAACAGTACGGATATATCAATGACGATGCGTATACGGCTGCAAAAACTGAGAAGGTTGAGTTCAACAAAGCAGCATCAAACAGTATCAAGGCGCCACACTTCACCTTTTGGATCCTCGACTACCTTGAGCAAAAGTATGGAAAGGATGTGATGGAAAGTGGTGGCTACACCATCAAAACAACACTTGATTTCGACATGCAGCAAAAAGCAGAAGCAGCGATCGCGCAGTATGCTGATAGCAACCTCAAGAAATACAATGCGTCCAACGAAGCACTCGTTGCAATCGATCCAACAACTGGCCAAATCCTCTCAATGGTTGGCTCAAAGGATTACTTCAGTAAAGATATCGATGGTGCGTACAACGTCGCAACAGCATACCGACAACCAGGATCTTCATTCAAACCGTTTGTCTACCTTACTGCATTTACCAAAGGATATACCCCGGAGACTATCCTTTTTGATGTACCAACTGAGTTCTCTACCACCTGCGCTCCGATCACAAGTATCGAACAAGCAAGCAGTCTAGACGGATGCTACCACCCACAAAATTTCGATGGTAAATTCAAAGGACCTATCTCACTCCGAAGCGCAATTGCAGAGTCACGCAACGTCCCCTCAGTAAAACTCCTCTATCTCGATGGTCTAGATGAAGTTGTAGATAACGCACACAAACTCGGTATTACCACCCTCAATAACCCCAAAGAAATCGGGCTCTCGCTCGTGCTTGGAGGTGGTGAGGTCACCCTCCTTGATATGACAAGTGCATACTCCGTGTTTGCAAATAGTGGTACTCGAAACCCTGCTACAGGAATTCTTGAGGTTCGCGATCGGAATGGTAAGGTGCTGGAAACATTTGAACAAGATAGTACTGAGGTAATCGATAGAAATGCCGTACTCACACTCAACGACGTACTCTCTGATGCAACCGCACGTATCCCAACCTTTGGTTCAAGTATTACGATCCCTGGTGTTGCAGTAAAGACCGGTACCACCAATGACGATCGCGATGCGTGGATCATCGGCTATACCCCCACCATTGCAGTTGGAGTATGGAGTGGAAATAACGACAATAAAAGTATGCGTTCTGGTGGTGGCGCTGTTTCAGGTCCTATTTGGAAAACATTTATGGAGGAATATCTCAAGGAACATCCAGCGCCTTCATTCGAAAAACCTACTCCAGATCCTGAGTACAACACCCTCAAACCAATCCTTCGTGGAGAGTGGAAAGGGAATGTAACTGTACAAATAGACAAAGTGACTGGCTTGCGCGCAACAGAAAACACTCCCCCTGAATCAATCATTGAAAAAGTGATCACTGATGTACAAGACACGTTGTACTGGATTGATAAAAAAGACCCACGCGGTCCAGCGCCAAGCAATCCAAACAGTGACCCACAATTCCGTCTCTGGAACCCACCAGTACAAGCGTGGTGGCTCCAACATCAAGGGGAGTACGGTATAACAACCCAGTATGATATTCCGCTTGGGTACGACACACTTCACTCAAATAATACAAAACCAGCGATCACTATCTCAGGTGCACAGAACCCACTCCCACGAAGTACAAGTACAGTAATCACAGTGGGTACGACGAGTGAGTATCCGCTTACCTCTGTTGATCTCTTTATCAACAACAACTATCTCACCACACTCTCATCCCCATTTCGTTTCAACTTCACCCCAAGTGAGTATGGCTATCAGGCGGGTACGTATACACTCAAGGCAACTGGAACAAATAGCATCTTCTCAAAGAATACTATCGAGCAAAGTATTCGGATTATATAACGCGCGTAATACTAAACTTTCCTACCTTGAGAGCTTCTAGGATGCGCTCCTGATGAAGGTTAATCGCCATCTTTATAGTAGGACTACCTTGTACATACAAGGTAGTTTCTTTTATAGAAAGCATCTCTGGGCTAACTGTGAGTCCAAGGGTTGTAGAAAGTATTGCACTGAGCGCAGTTTTTGTTTCCGCTTCTTGTGAGAGTTTCTGTTTGAGATTACCAAGTAGTGCATCAAAGAGTCCCATACTACCGGTTGGTTGGCATTAGAAGGTACAAGAAACTTGTATCGTGCACACTTTTGATCACAATCGGCTTGTTTGGCTGGGTAAATGAGAGTGAGACACTATCCCCTGAAAGTGCCTGAAAGACATCGAGAATATATTTGAGGTTACAGACAACCTCTATTTCTTGCCCTTCAATAACCGAATCGAGTACTGAGAGTGAAGAACCAACATCACTATTTTTTGATGAAATAGTGAGTTGTTTGGTACTTGGACTCACACTAAGTACAACCTGAAAGAACTTATCCGCAAAGATGGTTGAGAGTTTGAGTGTGTTTATGAGATCTTGTTTCATCACCACAACCTTTGTTGTTTCTTCTTTTGGAATAATGAGCTGGTAAGGAGGAAATCCACCATCGATGAGTCGTGAGGTGAAGTAGATACCATTTCCAGATATAGAAATCTGATTTCTGTTGTATGAAACACGTACCGTTTCGCCTGAAACCTCAAGTGCGCGAAGCATATCATTAATGTTCCTGTACGGAATAAGGATTTTTGAGATATCAGGAATGTGTTTATTTACAATCTTCTTTTCTGCAAGACGAAATGAGTCCGTCGCAACAACATAGAGCACCCCTTCTTCTCCATAGAGATATACACTTGCAATTTCAGGTTTGATATCAGTCGTTGCAGCAGCAAAGTACACTGAACGAATCCCTTCTTCGAGAAGATTTTTTTTGATCTCAAACTGCTCGCCCTCAACAACAGGAAGTGCTGGGAAGTCTTCTGGAGGGAGTGATTTGATGATGGTTGTAGTTTTTTGGGAAGTAATCGTGAGATTGTCATGTTCGAGTGAAAGAGTGATATCACTCGTTGCAGGAAGTGAGTTACAAACGTTTGCGAGAATATCACCCTTTATCACCACCATACCCTCCTGTTCCACTTTTGCAGGAATTTCTACTTCTATACCAACGGCGAGGTTGGTTGCCCTGATCTTGACTGAGGCACCACTGGCCTGAATGAGGATTGAGTGGAGAATAGGAAGGGTGAGATTTTTTCCACTCATTCGATCGGAGAGTGTAACAGCGTTTTTGAGTTTTTCGGTTGCACAGATGACTTTCATAAAAATATATTTCGGTTAGTAATATACCGTGTGGATTGTGGATTATGTAATAAATCTATTGATAAATAGTGGCGAAATAGAAACAATGTATGTGGATAGTGATTTGTAGAGTGTGTATAGAGAGTTTTTGTAGTTTCTATATTCCACAGACTATACCGATATACCCAGAAGATATCCCCATCATTTAAACATGATGCGGATATCTTCGAGTTCTTTCATAAGGTGTGCGTCATGACTAAGCTCACTTTTTATTTTTTCGTAGGAGTGGATAACGGTCGTATGGTCTTTACCGCCAAGTTTTGCACCGATCGAAGGATATGATTCGTTGAAATCTTCTCGAAGGATAAACATGATCACCTGCCGAGCTTTTACGATCTCTTTACGGCGAGTTTTTTCATAAATAACACTCTCGTTTAGGTTGTAGTACTCAGATATTTGTTTTACAACAGTGTCGATAGAAATATTTTTCTTCGGTTTTACGCTATTTTTAATAAGACTCTTCACCTCAGTGAGTGAAACTGGTTTTTGTTTGACTTCGGTATGCATCGATATGATGTTGAGTACCCCTTCGAGTTCACGAATACTACCAGTAACAACTGAGGCGATATACGAAAGAACTTCAGTATCGAGTGGGTGTGGGAGCCGAGCGCTTTTTTGACGAACGATTGCAAGGCGACTTTCGAGATCCGGCTCTTGGATATCTATGGTCATTCCTGCGTTAAATCGAGTTTTGAGGCGATCTTCAAGTCCAATAATATGGTTCGGATGTTTATCTGATGAAAAAATAATATTTTTCTGACTATCGTACAGAGTATTGAATAAATGAAAGAGTTCGTTCTGGGTCTGCTCCTTACCGGAGATGAACTGGATATCATCCATGATGAGTACATCGAACTTGCGGTATTTATCACGAAAGCTTGTCGTTCGGTTGTTTTGCACAGAACTTGTATAGTCGTTCATGAACTTCTCCGCGGTGACGTAGAGAATATGTTTCTCAGGGAATAGTCGTTTGATCTCATTCCCTACTGCTTGAATAAGGTGTGTTTTACCGAGACCGCTCGAACCATAGAAAAAGAGTGGGTTATAGGCATGTTGTGGATTTTTTACCACCGCTTGTGCTGCAGCATAGGCGAGCTCATTAAACGGACCAACAACAAAACGGTCGAAGGTATATCGGGGATTGAGGTTGTCATCTCTATTGATAAGGACGTTCTGGAGTGGGAGTTCGTTGGTAGGGGTAGTTTCTGTGTGTGGCTGCTCTACTGGTTGGGTACTACTGCCGATAATAAACTCAACTGCCCTGATATGGTCGAGGTGGTTGACGATTGTTTTGAGGATAAGTTTCTGGTATTTCGTGATCATCCATTCGCGTACAAATTCATTTGGAACAGTAATATAGATGATACCCTCCTCTTCCTTACCTATACCAGTATTCTTGAACCATGTCGTGAAATTCGCCTTGGTGATCTGTGGCTCGATTTCTTGTAGACAAGTGCTCCAAAGTTGTGAGATAGGTGACTGCATGACGAATGTACCACTATCATACCCCACATCAACCGATTTGTTGAAAGTGTTGAAAACATGTGGATAGTGTTGATTATATCAAAATACAGGACAGCTTGATTACTTGAGTAATATTGTGTATAGTGTTCCCTATCTATGTCACAAACATATCAGCCAAATAAGCGAAAACGCGCAAAATCACACGGATTTCTCGTCCGAAGCGCAAGTGTTGGTGGCCGCAAGGTACTCAAAGCTCGACGTCAAAAAGGACGAGCAAAAATAAGCGTATAATACGCCTATGATCCCTTCAGAGCAGAGATTCTCGCGCCTCGAGTTCTCAGAATTCCTTAAAAACAAAGGGATTTTTATTGTTTTTAACCGTCTCGGTACCCTCAAATACCTCCCTGGGTCCCCAAAATTCTCCGTGGTGACCAGTGGAAAGCATGAAAAACGAGCGGTCTATAGAAATACCATGAGGCGCAGGCTCTACACCCTCTTTCGATCGAATGGCGCACCTTTGCAGGGTGTTTTGTACCTTGCAAAGGCGAGTTATCAATATACATATCCCGAAATCGTCACCCTTTTCAATGACCTTATTGCAAAAGCTCAAAAATCAGCTATATAGATTACCAAATAATCTAGCGATACTGGGTATACACCTCTACCGCCTCCTCCTCTCACCTTCAGTGGGACTACTTCGATATATACCATTCTATCCTCGACCAAGCTGTATCTTCTACCCTACTTGTTCAGAGTATAGTATTGAATGTTTCAAGAAATACTCATTTTTTAGAGCAGTATATACAACAACAAAGCGCATCGGCCGCTGTCATCCAGGAAACGATCCTCAGATCGATCTCCCGTAACCATTGCTAATTATTGCCATATCGGTACAATAAAGTCCTATGCATACCCTATGGACAAACTTCATTTACAACCCGATATATAACAGCCTTATCTTTATTGCGCAGCATGTGACCATGCAGGATGTAGGACTTGCGGTTATCCTCCTTACGATCATTATTCGTTTCATACTGCTCCCTCTTTCAAAAAAGAGCATCATGAGCCAGTACAAAATGCGTATGCTCGAACCAAAGCTTGCTGCAATCAAGGCACGCGGACTTTCAAAAGAAGAAGAAGCAAAAGAAACCTTTGCACTCTACAAAACAGAAAAGATCAACCCGTTTTCTGGATGTCTCTATATCTTGATTCAGCTTCCTATCCTCTTTGCGCTTTATTTCACATTCATCCATGGGGTATCACAACCAGAACACCTCTATTCGTTCCTCTCAACTGATGGACTTCGCAACACACTCCTCGGACTTGTTGATATCACCAAACCATTTCTCCCCTTTGCAATTCTGGCTGGTGTAACACAAGGAATCCAAGCATTTCTTGCCCCGAAACCATCAGCTGCTGGGGGTGAAGGATTTCAACAACAGTTCACCAAAAGTATGGCAGTACAAACCAAGTATGTACTCCCGCTTATTATCATATTCATCGCTACAAAGCTTGCTGCAGCAGTAGCGCTCTACTGGGTAGTTGCGAACCTATTCTCTATCGCACAAGAACTCTACTTCCGCCGTAGATTTGTGCAGGCTTAGTACTGCAACTGCCAAAGGAATCCAGTCTTTTTATCAATGAAATACAGGAGTTGTTT
>CAYLWR010000036.1:0-7898 GCA_964387755.1 uncultured Candidatus Saccharibacteria bacterium
CCAAAGAAAGGAACAGGATACGTGATCCTCGTCGCAGCCAAGAATACTCAAGCCCGTACGATCACTGCGCGTATTCCAATCAAGTTTTAATACTTCAGTGCTATACTACTCGCATGCAATCGTATAGTTTGATTGACGTTCTCCTTCAGAATATCGGTGTGTTTGCAGCTCTTGTTGTTGTAGCAATGCTCGCATGGAATCTCTGGGTTACCTATATCAACACCGTCTACCTACGCTCGATCGATTGGGTGATCGTTGAGATCGTTCCGCCCAAAGAAGTCTTCAAATCTCCTGAGGCAATGGAGCTAGTGCTCAATGTATTTAACGGTGGTGGCGCCGGTAATTGGTACGAGAAATATTGGAAAGGAGAGCTCGCGCAGTTTTATTCGCTCGAGATCGTTTCAACCGAAGGCAAGATTCATTTCTATGCGCGTTTTGCCAAGAAATTCAAAAAGGCATTTGAAGCAATGGTCTACGCGCAGTACCCACAAGCAGAAGTAAAAGAAGTTGCTGACTATACCCAGTCAATGCCGGACTTTGATTCAGGTAAGATAAATCTTTTTGCTTACAGTCTCAAACTCAAAAAAGAAGATCCATATCCGATCAAAAGTTATATCGACTTCGGACTTGATCGTGCGATCGGATCGCTCGATGAAGAGCAGCGTATCGATCCGATCACTCCCACACTTGAAACAATGGGTTCTATCGGTATCGGAGAGCATATCTGGATGCAGATCAATTTCCGTCAGGCAGTGAAGCGTCACGAAGTCAAAAAAGGTGATGCTGTTGAGAAAGACAAGGCGTGGACTGACAAGAGTAAGGAAATCATTACTACTCTGAAGGCTGCAGCAAACACCAAAGACGCAGACGGCAAAACAGTTGCAGGTCGGCTGAGTAAAGGAGAGCAGCAAGTCATCGAGGCAATCGAACGTCATCGTAACAAGCCTGGGTTTGATTGCGGTATTCGCGTACTCTATATTGCGCAAAAGGATAAATTTAGTGGCAATACCATCTCTGCATTTACTGCGATGTTCAGACAGTATGCCACCGAAGACATGAATACACTTTCGATGTTTGATCTTACCAAAACACCCGATGCGATGCCGTGGAAAGACCCCTTTGATAGCAAGGTAAAGAAAATGAAGAAGTTCTACTTGGGCGATTACAAAGACCGTGAATATTTCTATCAACCGTTTCGTTTCGATAAACCTGCACGATATTTCAGCCACCCCGAAAAAGGTGGCAACGATGGATTCGTTCTTTCCTCAGAAGAACTTGCCACACTCTTTCATTTGCCAGGACGCGTAGCCGAAACCCCAACCGTGGGTCGTATTGAAAGCAAGAAAGGCGAACCACCAGCAAACCTTCCTATCTAGTCCATGTCTCGCCATACTCGTCTCATATTTTCACTTGGTAGTGCACTCGTTCTCATCATTGGACTGGTTGCGCTGTTTCGTACCTTTCTCGCAGCACCACGCGACTTTCCGGTACCGTATCATTTGACGATCGAACGAGGTCAGACGCTGTTTTCGATATCACGCGAACTCTCAGATGCACACGTGATCAAATCAACGAGATTGTTCGAACTTTTCATGATCGGCTTTGGTAGTGAAAAGAATGTTAGTGAAGGGGAGTACTATTTTGCAAAGCCGGTATCGGTCGTGGAAGTAGCGCTTCGTATAGCAGGTCGACAGTTCGGTATTGATCGCAAAAAGGTGACCTTCCCCGAAGGCTTCACTAACAAACAAATGGCATCGCGGCTCGAGCAGGCGCTGCCGAACTTTGACACAGAACTGTTCCTCACACTTGCGCATGAGTACGAAGGATACCTCTTTCCGGATACGTATAGTTTCTTCCCATCAATAACCCCTGATGTGGTCGTTGGGATACTCAAGCGCAACTTCGCAACACAGACAGCAGATCTTGAGCCCCTGTTCCGTACTTCAAATCGTAAGCGAACCGACGTCATTATCATGGCATCAATCATTGAAAAAGAGGCAAACAGTGCCGAAGAAATGCCGATCATTGCAGGCATCCTTTGGAAACGGATCGATGAAGGCAAGCCGCTTCAGGTGGATGCGCCATTTCTCTATACACTCGCTAAGTCGAGCAGTGAGCTCACTCGCAAGGATCTTGCATCTGATTCTCTGTACAACACCTACAAGCACAAAGGGTTGCCTCCGACTCCAATCTCAAACCCTGGGCTTGATGCGATCAAAGCAGCGCTGCAGCCAGTCGAGTCACCATACTATTTCTATCTGCATGACAAGGATGGTGTGATACACTATGCATCCACGTACGCACAGCACAAGAAAAACATTCAAAAGTATTTATGATCCTCCAGCAACCACTTGCATTTGTCGATATAGAAACAACCGGTCTTGATTCCGAAAAAGGCGAAATCATCGAACTCGGCGTTGTCATTGCGAAACTCAAAGACGACACACTCACCGTCATCGATGAGCTCGATCTCAAAATCGCGCCAAAGCATATCGAGACTGCAGATGCGCAGGCGCTCCGTATCAATGGATACAACGAAGCCGATTGGATATTTGCAGTATCGATCGAGGACGCACTTGCTACATTTATAAAAAAGACAGAAGGAGCAATATTTGTTGCGCACAATATCACCTTTGATTATGGGTTCATCGAAGCAAATCTCAAACGATACGGACTTGAGAACAAGATGCACTATCACAAACTCGATACCCTTGCGATGGCGTTTGGTATCCTCCAGAACAATGATGATATGGGCAAGCTCTCACTCCGCGCGCTTTGTGAGAAATATGGCGTCCAAAATAAAAAGGCGCATAGTGCCTTTGCAGACGCCTATGCTACCTATGAGGTGTTCAAGAAACTCCTCAAACTTAACTAATACTTCAAAGCTTTGTCAAATATATGGTAGTATCACTTCTGTGAAAAAGAAACAGAAAATTTTCGTCGGAATTTCGGGCGGAGTAGATAGCTCTGTCGCCGCATATCTCCTCCAGAAAGAAGGTTATGACGTCCATGGCGTCTTTGTGAAGACATGGTCTCCAGAATGGTTGCCGTGTACCTGGGTGGATGAGAAGCGCGATGCGATGCGTGTGTGTGCATACCTCGGCATACCATTTCATTTCGTTGATGCAGAAGAAGAATATAAAAACGGGGTTGCGCAATATATGATCGATGAGTATCGAGCAGGACGCACTCCCAACCCTGACGTGCTCTGCAACCGCGTGATCAAGTTCGGTGTCATGTGGGAGTATGCCAAGTCGCACGGTGCCGATGCTGTCGCAACTGGTCACTACGCACGCACTGATGGTACTAGTCTCATGCGAGGTGTTGACCCGAGCAAAGATCAATCATACTTCCTTTGGATGATTACGACAGATGAGCTTCCTCATATACAGTTTCCGATTGGTCACCTACCCAAGGGCAAGGTACGAGCTATTGCAGAAAAAGCAAACTTATTTACTGCCACCAAGAAAGATAGTCAGGGTATTTGCTTCCTCGGCGATGTTGATATGCGTGAATTCCTCTCGCACTATATCGAGCAGAGCAAAGGTGACGTCATAGATACCGATGGTAGTGTCATCGGGGAGCATGACGGAGTATGGTTCTACACGCTTGGGGAGCGTCATGGATTTCGTATTACGAAACAGGGAACTGATGACCCGCGCTACTATATTGTCGCAAAAGACATCGCTGCAAATACGCTCACCGTCTCTATGAGTCCTTTGTCTCAAGTCTCTATCGGCGAGACTCAGACCATCATGCTTCGTGAGATGAATTGGAACATCAATACAGATCCTACAAAAAAATACATTGCACAGGTTCGATATCATGGAGAACTGATCGATGCATATGTATTGAGTACAGATACGGTTATGCTCGCGTATAGCGGTGTCATTGCACTCGGACAATCAATCGTCATATATGATGGAGAAAGGGTAGTGGGCGGCGGTATTATTGATCGCATCAGCTAGTGCGCTATACTTACGAGTATATGCAATACATCATCAACGACCCCATGGTACTCTCGCTTCTTATGGCAATGCTGCTCGGTATGGTACTCGGTGTCGAACGATTTCTCGCGCACAAGACCGCTGGCATGCGCACCTATGCACTCATCGCGATGGGCGCTGCGCTCTTTGTGATTATTTCACAGGTCGTGACTGCACAGCACGCGTTCCAAGTCTTTGACCCGCTCCGTATCGCAGCACAGGTTGTTGCGGCAGCGGGATTCCTCGGCGTTGGTGCTATTTTCCACAACAATCAACGGGTGAGTGGCATCACCACCGCAAGTGGCATGTGGGTTGCAGCTGGAGTTGGTATGGCGTGCGGGTTCGGTCTTTACAAACTCGCGATTGTTGTGACAGTCATCACCCTCTTTGTCTTTATCATTCTCTGGTTCCTCGAAAAGCAAATTCGACGCATCCCGATTGATCACGACGAAACTGCACCGCTCTAACCAAGAAATCCCATTAGCCCCAAAAGGGGCTTTTTGGTATGATGGCGGGTATGAAAGCAAAGTCTTGGAAATCGGCAAGAGAATTATTGCAGTATCTCAATAAAACATATTTAAACGTTCATAAGGATTTTGAATACTTATTTTGGAAAGTGTACATGGGAGACAAATCTCTCGCGGACAGAAAAAATACCGCAGAAGTAAGGCGAGAAGATTTTCGTACTAATATCGAACTTGCCAATGCTGTAACTAAGTTTTCGAGCAAAGCAAAAGGTGAAATAAAAACACGTTTAGAATACTGGAAAGATTTTTTTGGTCGATATCAGACGCCAACTGAACTTGTGTTACTTAAAAAAGAAATTACTGAACTTCAAACAAAGATAGAAACAAAGCAGTCTACTCGTAAAGAAGGGTATATAGACCCATATACGAAAAAATTTATACCAAAATCTCGAAACGGGATGCATAGCCTCCGAAACACCAGTGATGATGAGAAAATCAGAAAGGCATGTTTCGAAGCCACAGAAGCACTTTCTCTTATTTGTGTTGATGAATATGTTGAACTCGTTCAGAAAAAGAACAAATATGCAAAAGCACTTGGATATGAAGACTTTTATGCGTACAAGTTAAATCTTGAGGAGAAAATGACAAAGAAAGAACTCTTTTCATTGTGGGATTCTATTTATGAAAAAACTAAGTATGGATTTACAAATATTCGTAAACTTGAAAAAGAAAAACCAGGACTTCGAAAACCTTGGAACTTCAACTATATGATGGCTGGATCTTTTATAAAAGAGGCAGATCCGTATTTCCCCTTTGAACAAGCCGTCCCGATTTGGATTGATACATTTTCTCGACTCGGTATTACTTTTAGAGGTGGCAAGATCGTCCTTGATCTACTAGATAGAGAAGGTAAGTATAATAATGGCTTTTGTCATTGGCCTGAGCCAGTTTACTACGAAGGAAATACACGAAAGTCTGCAATAGCACAATTTACTTGTACGTTGGTTCCTGGAATTCCAGGACAAGCAGCAAGTGGTCTTCATACACTCTTTCATGAAGGTGGTCATGCTGCGCATTTACTCAATGCTGATAATAAGGACGTATGTATGAATACTGAATATCCTCCAGCATCTACTGCATGGGATGAGACACAGAGCATGTTTCTGGATACAGTGAATTCAAGTATTGAATGGCGCACATTGTATGCGAAAAATACTAAGGGTGAATCATATCCTTTTGAACTATTTATCCGACAATCAAAAGCGCTCCACCCGCTTAGACCGCTCGATCTAATGGGTATTATGATGGTCTGTAATTTTGAAAAAGAAATTTATGAAGCAAAAAATCTTACTAAGGAAAAGGTTATTGCGATCGCAAAGCGAAATTACAAAAAATACTTTGATCGAAGTGTAGATTCGCCATATCCGCTTGATATACCACATATTTATTCATGGGAAAGTTCTTGTTCGTACCATGGATACGGATTGGCAACGATTGCACTTTCTCAATGGCGAGAGTATTTTTTCAAGAAGTATGGATATATAGTTGATAATCCAAATATTGGAAAAGAAATGCAAAAAGTTTGGAAATACGGCTCAGTAAAACCATTTCCTGAAGTTGTAAAAATTGCTACAGGTAAAAAACTTTCTCCGAATGCGTATATTAAAAATGTAACTATGTCACTTTCACAAGTTCAAAGAAAGGCGAAAGAAAAAATTGTACGGCAAGCAAAAGTTGCACAAAGAGCTCTTAAAGGAAATGAATTGAATGTTACCATTGAGCTTGTGCATGGTAAGCAAAAGATTGCTGATAGTAAAAAGGGGTACAAGGCAATGACAGATAAATACGCAAACTGGCTCAAAACTCAATATTCTGCTAAAAATAAGTAATATGACCACCTCTGAAATCCGACAGCGATTCCTCGACTTTTTTGCAAAGCGGGGACACGCCATACTCCCGAGTGCATCACTCGTGCCCAAGAACGATCCGTCAGTTCTCTTCAACACTGCGGGCATGCAGCCACTCGTACCGTATCTCATGGGCGAGAAACATCCGCTCGGTGCCCGACTTGCAAGTTGTCAGAAATGCGTGCGTACCGGTGATATCGAAGAAGTGGGCAATCACAAGAACCTCACATTCTTTGAGATGCTTGGCAACTGGTCACTCGGAGACTATTTCAAAGAAGATGCGATCAAGTGGAGTTATGAATTCCTCACGAGCAAAGAAGAAGGACTCGGGCTTGATCCATCGCGTCTGTATGTAACAGTGTTTGAAGGAGATGCTGATGCGCCGCGTGATATGGAAGCAGTAGAAATCTGGAAACAATACATTCCTGAACACCGGATATATTTCCTTCCCAAGAAAAACAACTGGTGGAGCACTGGAGATAACGGTCCATGTGGGCCAGACACAGAGATGTTTTATGATGTTATCGGTACACTCGGCGATATGACTCATGACGAGTATGTCGCAGCTGATGACAAAGGTGATGTTGTCGAGATCTGGAACGATGTGTTCATGCAGTACCTTTCTCGAGATGGAAAGGTGGTTGGGCAACTCCCACAGAAAAATATTGATACAGGTTCAGGGCTTGAGCGTGTCGCGATGATTGTACAGGGTAAATCAACTGTCTATGAGACAGATACGTTTGCGCCCGCACTAGCAAAGATTGAGATAGCCGCAGAGCGGTATGATCTACGCGCGGCGCGTATTATTGCAGACCATACCCGAAGCGCAGTATTTCTGATTGCAGACGGAGTGCTTCCTAGTAACAAGGATCAAGGGTATATTTTGCGCCGATTGATCAGACGCGCAGTGATGCAAGCAAAGAAACTTGGACTGCCCGTACATTTTCTCGGAGAGCTCGCAGTGTTATTTGGAGAACTATACAAAGATACCTATCCAGAAATTGCTGCAGTAACTATTGAAGAAGTTATTGGCCAAGAAGAAGATAAATTTGCCAAGACGCTTGAAGCAGGTCTCAAAGAATTTGAAAAAGGTACTGATCCGTTTATTCTTGCTACAACTTACGGTTTTCCCATTGAACTTACCGAAGAATTGGCACAAGAAAAGGGAACAGTGATTGATCGCAGAGCATTTGATGTACAAATGAAAGCTCACCAAGACGCGTCTCGCGCAGGTGCCGAACACAAGTTCAAAGGTGGACTTGCAAATACAAGCGAGCAGACGACCAAGCTGCACACCGCACATCACTTGCTTTTGAAGGCTTTGCAGGAAGTCGTTTCTCCCGATATTCACCAAAAGGGAAGCAACATCACCGAAGAACGCCTTCGTATCGACTTCAACTTCGATCGCAAACTTACTCCCCAAGAGCTGCAAAAGGTTGAAGATTTGGTAAATGAAAAGATCCGTGAAGACCTAGCTGTGACCCGTAAGGAACTGCCCAAGGCAGAAGCAGAACAGCTTGGTGCAGAAATGGAATTTG
>CAYLWR010000037.1:0-2988 GCA_964387755.1 uncultured Candidatus Saccharibacteria bacterium
ACCAAATGGTTCCGGTAAAAGTAATGTTGTCGAAGCCTTTCGATTTGTACTTGGTGAGCAGTCGATGAAAAGCATGCGCGGCAAGAGTGGTGCAGATCTCATATTTCGCGGCTCAAGTGGCGCGAGCAAGCTCTCTCGTGCTGCGGTATCGATCACCTTTGATAACAGCGATAAAGTATTTGCATTTCAAAGCAGTGGGGAAGATAACGGCAAATCGCCACTCCTTTTTGATACAATCACCTTCACCCGCGAACTTTTTGCAGATGGTACGAGTAAATACTTGATGAATGGCACCGAGATCCGTCTCAAGCAAATGATTGAACTGCTTTCATCAGTCAACATTGGCACATCGAGCCATCATATCATTTCACAAGGCGAGGCAGACTCGATCCTGCGCGCGAGTCCCCGAGATCGTCGCGAAATGCTCGAAGAAGCGCTTGGGCTCAAGATCTACCACTATCGCATCAAAGAAAGTGAGTCAAAGCTTGCAAAGAGCACCGAGACACTCAAAGAAGTACAGTCGCTTCGCCGCGAGCTTGCCCCACATCTTTCATTCCTCAAAAAGCAGGTAGAAAAAATAGAAAAGGGAAGGAGTATACGCAGCGAACTCGAAGGTGCGCTCCTCGAATACCTTGCAACTGAGCGTATACATCTGGAGCACGAAGAGTCGCGTATCCATAGCGCAACGAGTCTCATGGAGCGCAAAAAAGCTGAGCTTGAACAATCACTCGAAGCTCTTCCAAGTGACACATCGCACACTGATACATATCGCGAAGAGATTGCTAGTGCTCGCCAGGGACTGCAGTCCGTCCAAACTGAGCGTAGAACACTGGAGAGTCGGATCGGACGTCTCGAAGGTATGATCGAAGTTGAGCGTCGTATGCTCCATACTGCTCCTACCATAGACTCAACTATTTCATTTGAGCCGACCGAATACCATCAGCTTCTCAGTGATCTTGAATTCTTTGTAACATCAATCCGTAGCGCAACTGATATGGCTGCAGTTCAGGACGCACTTGCGCGTATTGATCCGTTGATCAGCACTCTGCGTGCGCGCGAGCCCCAGACCCAAAAGTCTCCAGCACCACAGAACCACAGCAATCTCACAGATATCGCACGCGAACTCGAAGCGCTCCAGATAGCGCTTACAAAAATAGTTGCCGAAGAATCAACCCTCCAGTCTCGCCTCCAAGATCTCGAGTCAAAGAAAGAAGAACGTCAGCGTTCACACCAGCACGCAACCAGTGCGCGCTATGAGCTCCAAGCAGCACTCACTACCACCAACGCAGAGCTCAGTATCATGAAGGTGAGCCGAGATGCCTTTCTAGAAAGAAAGGGGAATTTTGATGCTGAGCTCAAGGAAGCGGCATTTCTTTTTGGTCCGCAATTCCTCCACACGCTCAAAGAACACCACGGCACTCCCGAAGCGGATTTGCACGCACTCAAGCGAACGATCGATCGTCTCAAGATCAGACTCGATGAGCATGCCGGTATCGGTAACGATGTCATTGGTGAATACGAAAGCACGATCGAGCGTGACGCATTCCTCGCTCGCGAAATAGCTGATATCGAAGGAAGTATTAGGAATCTCGAGTCCCTTATCATCGATCTCAAGAAAGTACTTGATGACAAATTCACAAGTGGTGTCACGGTGATCAATGAACGGTTTGGAGAATTTTTCAAGACGATGTTCGGTGGTGGTGGCGCATTTCTCTCGATCACCGCAGAAAAGAAACGCAAGCGCAAAAAGGATGAAGAGCTTGCTGATATTGACGATATGGATGAGACCGATGAGGAGGATGAACGATTTATGGAGCGGGGGATCGATGTACACGTCAGTCTTCCTGAAAAGAAAGTGAAGGAGCTCACCATGCTCTCAGGAGGCGAGCGATCACTGGTATCTATTGCGCTTCTCTTTGCGATCAGTCAAGTCAATCCGCCACCATTTCTCGTGCTCGACGAGACTGATGCGGCGCTCGATGAGGCGAACTCTCGACGCTATGGCGATATGGTAGAGCGGCTCAGCGAGTACTCGCAGCTCATCGTGGTGACCCATAACCGCGAGACAATGTCGCGCGCATCAGTACTCTACGGCGTCACACTTGGCTCCGATGGTGCTTCCAAACTCCTCTCCATCAAGTTCGATGAGGCAGTGAAGGTTGCAAAATAAGCAGGGAGGTATAGTATTCGGAAAAACTATCAATAGTATGAAAGCAACACTTTGTTATCCTGTTACTGATACAACCATTTTTCTTGCAAACAAAAAAAAGAGGCTTTGGTGCTGGGTATCTGAATGGCTACGGTGGTAAACCAAAAGACGGGGAAGATATTATTGCAACTCTCGGCCGTGAGCTTGAAGAAGAAGGAACTGTTACCATTTTGCCTGAAAATATTACTCTTGCAGGTATTATAGATTTTTTTGAAGAATCAAATCATATATTTGAGTGTCATATTTTTTTCTGAAAAATTGGCAGGGCACACTGCAAGAAACAGAAGAAATGGGATCGCCTGAGGAATTTCTTCGGGACAATCTTCCGTTTCATCGAATGTGGGACGCTGACAAAGTTTGGTTACCAGTTATTTCTTCGGGTGAGAAGATTCGTGGGAAAGTTGTTTACAAGAAAGGTATGAAAGAGTTCGATAGTTTTGAATACGAACCTTTGGTTGTATGAAAAAGCCTTGGTATAGATCAGGGCTTTTAGTTTGTAATTTGACGGAGATTCTTTTTCCAGTAGGATAAGGGAAAACAATTTTATATGAAAGTAATTCCTTTAGTTCCTCAGGTTATTTCAAAAATCAATTTCAATTTACAGTACGCATGTCATGTTTTGGTCTATTTCAATCATGAAAGCATATTTGAGCACTATTATGCTCCGAATACAGATGATGGATACATCAGGACACGTAAACGCCGAGCGCTCGCATGTGAAAAAAAGATTAAACTATTATTACGACGTAAAGAGCGTCATACATTGATGGGTCCTGACG
>CAYLWR010000038.1:0-12242 GCA_964387755.1 uncultured Candidatus Saccharibacteria bacterium
TACATTTGCTACGGGGTTGCGATCAATCCTGCGTCAGGACCCGAACATTATTATGGTGGGAGAGATCCGCGACAAAGAAACCGCAGAGCTCGCGATCCAAGCGGCGCTCACGGGACACCTCGTCCTCTCGACCATCCACACTAACACCTCGATCGGTATTATTCCGCGGCTTGTCGATATGGGGATCGATCCGTATTTGATTGCGCCGACACTCGTACTTGCGATGGCGCAGCGTCTGGTACGCAAGGTGCACCCAAGCGCGCTCCATGAGGTACCACTTGATGCGGTGACCAAGGAAGTGATCGATAAACAATTTGCCGATCTTGATCCTATGTATCGATCAAAGATCGCCATTCCCGAAAACATGTTCGAAACAAAGCCTTCCTCAGAAGCACCATCAATGACACATGGACGTATTGCGGTGTTTGAAATGTTTGAGATCGATAAAGATATCCAACAGATCATCCTGAAGCATCCCGTAGAGCAAGAGTTGTACAAGGCACTCCGCGCAAAAGGCATGCTCACGCTCCGCGAGGACGCACTTCTGAAGGCGCTCACGGGACAAGTGCTCATGCAAGAAGTGTACGGTCTATAGGTTGCTATAGACGATAGAGAATATTTCAGAGTATACTAGAGCTTGTATGGACAAAGAGACTACTGGACCACAAAAAACCATTCTCATCACTGATGATGATAGCTTCCTCCTTGATATGTATGCCATGCGCTTTACCCAGGCGGGCTACACCGTAGTAACTGCAATGAATGCGGATGATACATTGTCGAAACTTCGCGCAGGACTTGTGCCGGATGTGATGCTTCTGGATGTGGTGATGCCAGCAGTTGATGGTTTCGAACTCCTCGAGATGATCAACAAAGAAGGACTTGTACCAAAGACAATCAAAATCTATCTTTCTAACCTTGGACAGGAGCAGGATATTGAGCGCGGTAAATCGCTCGGTGCGGCGAGCTATATTGTCAAAGCAAACTCAACTCCAAGCGAAGTAGTGGCGCATGTAGCAGACGTTATCAAACAACATGGACTATAAAAAAACATTTGAAACATTCATAGATACACTCATCCGTGAAGACGGTTCTGATCTGCATCTTGCGACCGGCCGTGTTCCTGCAGTGCGTGTGAACGGTGAACTCATTTTCCTTGCAAATCACCAATCGCTCACCCAAGAAGACATGACAGGTATCGCGCAGTCGATACTGAGTCCTGAGCACTATCAGCACTTCCTCAAAACACAGGAGCTTGATTTCTCATATGAGTACCAAGGTACGACCCGACTTCGCGGCAACATCTTTGTTCAGCAAAATAGGTATGTGATGGTGCTTCGCCTCATCCCGCACGTAAAGACGCTCCAAGAACTCAACCTCCCGACAATACTTGCTGATTTTGCACGCAAGAAGCAAGGATTCTTTCTAGTCGTAGGACCGGTAGGGCAAGGCAAGAGCGCAACGATGGCATCGATGATCGGACTTATCAATGAAGAACGCGCTGCGCACATTCTCACGATCGAAGATCCAGTCGAGTACGTCTATGAACAAAAGAAATCCATCATCGATCAGCGCGAGGTTGGTATCGATACTGCTGATTTCCAACATGCGCTCCATAGTGCCTTCCGCCAAGATGTAAACGTCATACTTGTTGGAGAAATGCGCAGCGCTGAGACGATGGCAACTGCAGTGACTGCTGCTGAGACAGGACACCTCGTTCTCTCAACACTCCACACCAACAACGCCTCACAAACGATCGATCGTATCATCGACTCATTTCCTGCGGCGCAGCAAGATCAGATCCGTATCCAGCTCGCTTCCTCGCTCATTGGTATATTCTCACAGCGGCTCGTACCGCGCATCGCAGGAGGTCGCATCCCCGCGTACGAACTCTTGATCAATACTACTGCAGTCTCAAATCTCATTCGAGAAAAGCGCACCCATGAGATCGACATGGTTATTGAGACGGGATTTGAACAGGGCATGATCGACATGAACCGTTCGCTAGTAGATCTCGTTCGACAAGGGGAGATCACGGTCGAACATGCGTATGCGTACTCTATCAATCCAAAAAATCTCGAGCGCCTACTATAAAAAGTTATGAATTACACCTACGAAGCAATCACTGATAAGGGCGAGAAGCGTAGCGGTACCATCGAGGCGGTAAGTCGCGAGCTTGCAATAGCAGGACTTCAGCGCCGTGGTCTGATCGTTACCGCAGTCAAAGATGAGAAAGAATCAAAGCGTTGGTTCGAGGTGACCGTCTACGAGCGAGTGCCGATGAAGCAGGTCGTGATCCTTTCGCGTCAGATCTCAACACTCTTTGATGCGCAGGTCTCCGCACTCAAGGCCTTCAGTCTTCTTGCTGAAAACAGCCAAAATAAACTTCTTGGAAAAAAGCTCGGGCAAGTCGTGACTGATCTGCAGGGCGGATCTTCGATTGCAAATGCGCTTGCCAAGCATCCTGACGTGTTTTCTGACTTCTACGTCAACATGGTCAAGGCTGGCGAAGAGTCGGGAAAGCTCTCGCAGGTCTTTTCCTATATGGCGGACTACCTCGATCGACAGTATGCACTGACGAGCAAGACCAAACACGCACTCGTCTACCCTGCATTTGTCATCGGTATTTTTATTGCCGTGATGGTACTCATGTTCACCGTAGTTGTGCCGAAGCTCTCCGCGATTATCGCCGAAAGCGGACAAGAAGTTCCATTTTATACCAAAATCGTTATGAGTATCTCGAGTTTCTTGGTTCAGTACGGCATCTTTCTTTTAGTAGCCTTTATTGTGGGTATTGGATATGTGATCAGACTTTCTCGTACCAAGCACGGCAAGGAACTTCTCGATGAAGTACGACTCACCATGCCACTCGTCGGTCAGCTCTATCAGAAGCTCTATCTTGCTCGTATTTCTGACAACATGGATACGATGCTTTCTTCAGGGATTCCGATCATTCGTGCAATCGAGATCACTGCGAACGTTGTAGGAAACAAGCGCTACCAAGCAGTCATGCTCGAATCGATGGATGCGGTCAAAAGCGGTAAGACACTCTCAGCTGCACTCGCAGCGCACCCTGCCGAGATTCCAAAAATCATGACCCAGATTATTTTGGTTGGAGAAGAAACAGGATCCATGGGGAACATTCTCAAAATGCTTGCGAAATTTTATAACCGCGAAGTTGAACAGGCAGTGGATACACTCGTGGGACTTATTGAGCCATTCATGATCATCTCGCTTGGTATTGGCGTTGGAATACTCCTCGTGTCAATACTGGTACCGATCTACAACATCGCAAGTGGCATCAGCTAGTGTGGGGAAAACCTATCTCCAGTACGAGCCCGCGTGATATACTGCCTGCATTACAAAGGGATTTGTAATAATCGATTATTAACAATTTAGGAACTACTATTTACGTTACGTTATGAAAAAGAATTTTAAAGCCGGCTTCACGCTGATCGAACTTCTTGTGGTGATCGCGATCATCGGTATTCTCGCATCGGTTGTCCTTGCGTCGCTTAACACTGCTCGCTCAAAAGGTGCAGATGCAGCAATCAAGGCAAACCTTGCAAATCTTCGTGCGCAAGGCGAAGTGTATTACGATACAAATGGTAACTACGGTACTGCTACCGTTGCTGCAGCAACTACTGCAGCTGCGTGTAGTACTGCAAGTACTCTCTTTGCAACAGGAACAAACAGTCTCAATGCGGGTATCATAGCTGCAGAAAATTCTTCTGATAGCTCTACAACATGGGTCGCTACATGTGCTGTTGGTAAGTCTAGTACTGATGCAAATGCAACAAGTTGGGCGGTATCTGTACCTCTCAAAGCAACAACAGGTAGTTGGTGTGTTGATTCAAGTGGTGCATCCAAAGCAGGTACTGCTACCGGCGGAGGAACAAGTACAGCAGCTACTTGTTAACAATAAAACTAGTTTGTTAATAAAAACACCTCGAGCGAGGTGTTTTTATATTTAATGGTATACTTTTTCTCATGACATCATCGGAGCGCGGCTTCACGCTGATCGAACTTCTCGTAGTGATCGCGATCATCGGTATTCTCGCATCGGTTGTCCTTGCGTCGCTTGGTACCGCCCGGAACAAAAGCAAGGACACAAAAACCATTTCTCAGCTCAAGCAGATGATCCCACAAGCACAGCTCTACACCGGCGCCAATACCCAAGTCTACTGGGCGCTCACCACTACTATCACTTCATGTACAGGCGCAACTTGTACGTTGTTTAACGAAACGGACACCACAAAGCATAGTCTCTATCAGCTTGCCACAACACTTTCTCCTGGAGTTCGATACTACTCAGTCGAGGCAAAAAGCCCGAGCGAAGGCGGTCGGTGGGCGTTTGCCGTTGCACTTACCAAGGGTAGTGCATGTGTCGACTATACCGGCACTCTCACTACCAATACCACGCCGCTTTCGAGTAATGGCGAGATGCATACTCGATACCCGAACATTTCTGCAGGATCTGCTACCCCATATCTGTGCAGTTGATAGAGCATATGCGATCACTCATGATACACTGGTCTATATGATCTTCATGCCGATTATTATTTTTGTACTCGGACTCCTTATTGGAAGTTTCCTCAACGTTGTTATCTTGCGTATGAATACTGGGCGAAGCATTGTGCGTGGCCGGAGTATCTGCGCGCACTGTAGCCGACCGCTCGCTTGGTATGAACTTATCCCTGTTTTTTCATTCCTCGGACTTCGCGGCAAATGCCGTACCTGTGCACAGCCGATTTCATTTCAATACGCACTTGTTGAACTCAGTACGGCGCTTGTATTTGTACTTGCCTATACACGTATCGTCATTGGGGGATTTTTTAGTGGTACGTCATGGCTCGTATTCCTCTTTGCCTGCATTGTTGCGTCCCTTCTCATGGTGATCGCAGTATATGATGTGCGACACAAAATCATTCCCGATACTGTCGTGCTTCCATTCATACTACTCTCTCTGGTTGCACTTGCGGCTCGAGTTGCGCTCGGCAGTAGTCTTTGGGGGGAACTAGTAGGGGGAGTAGTTGTGGCACTGCCGTTCTTCTTGCTTTGGTATTTTTCAAAGGGTCGCGCGATGGGGTTTGGTGATGTGAAGCTCATGCTCGGAGTCGGTTGGCTTCTCGGACTGTCGAAGGGGTACAGCGTCATATTGCTATCGTTTTGGATTGGGGGTATTGTCGGACTCTTCCTCATTGGTGCAACTCGTCGCTACAAGCTCAAAAGCCAAGTACCGTTCGGACCGTTTATTATTATTGCAGTTGCGATTGTCGGGCTCTGGGGATTTATGATGCCTTCACTCGTTCATCTATGGTAACCAAATCTCTACAAGCAGGTGTTACGCTTATCGAAATGATTGTTGTTGTTGGTATCATTGCTGCGGTTTCGAGTGTGATTATATTCAACTACTCTGATTTCAGTACCAATGTGTCACTTCGTAACTTGACCCAAGAAGTCGCGCTTAGTATCCGTCAGGCACAAACATATGCCACCAGTGTACGACCGATCGCAGCGCTTGGTGGACTTTCGAGTCGTACGTTTTCGGGGTATGGTATGTCATTTAGTACAGTTGATCACTCGACGCAGACAGATCCGAGTTTCCCAGACTCGAAACAGTTCATTCTGTTTGCAGATATTCCACGAGATGCAACCCAAACGCCTGACCGAATGTACTCACAGGCTCCTGGAGAGTCTTGCGGTGCACCATCATCTAGCACCATCGAGTGCATCCAGGCGATTCAGATTGCAACTGCAGACAAAATCGTGGGGATCTGTAGTGACGCAACTCCGTATAGTGCAGACGATTTCAACTGCCCATCGAACGGTAGTGTCGATATTACCTTTATTCGTCCCAATCCCGATGCCAATATCATCACTGACAGTAGTGGTACAGTATCCTCATATGCAAAAATTGTCTTTGAGTCTGCAAAAGGACTCCGGCACGCAGTCGTGATCTGGAATACAGGTCAGATATCGGTCCAATAATCTATGAAAAAAATTTCTCTTGCAAAAATACATACCGGTCAAGAAGGATTTACTCTGGTTGAGCTTATGGTGTCGCTCTCGCTTTTTATCATTGTAGTCCTTGCACTGGTTGGCTCGCTCTACAACGTCAACAACGCCTCGCGCAAAGTTCAAGCTATGCGCACGGTGATGGACAACCTCAACTTTTCGATGGAGTCTATCTCTCGAACGATTCGTACCGGATCAGAGCTCGTCTGTGATGAGGATGCAGTCACTCGTAACTGTCCGCTCACCAATGCAAATACACAACATGAAAAGCTCATGGTACACAGCACACTCGGAGAAAATGCATACGTATCGTATCGGTATGTTCGTGACACTAGTACTGCCAAAGGCCGTATTGAGAAGCGTAAAGATGTCATCCTTTCAAACGGAACAACCGTCCCCGGGGATTGGGTTTCTATCACGTCTCCAGAGATTGATGTGCAGAAGTTCAGTTTCTATGTCAACGGTGTCGATACTATACTTGCAGAAGATCTGACACAGCCAAGTGTTATTATAAAGATGGAAGGTGTGGCAACGGCGAGTGCAGACAATATCGCGCCGTTTGCAGTACAGACCTACCTCTCACAACGAGCACCAGAATGATGACGACATACCAGCACAATGAAAAAGGCTTCACCCTTGTCGAGACGCTTGTTGCGATCTTGATCCTGTCACTGACTGTTGGCGCGCTCCTTACACTTGCGGCAAGTGGGTTCTTTACGATTCGATATGCCAAGAATGATATCGTTGCAAACAACCTGCTTCAAGAATCTCTTGAGTTTATCCGCAACAACCGCGACACGACTGCCCAGCAGGGCAGAACGTGGAGTGACTGGAAGGCATCATTTCCAGCTACGTGTTTCGAGCCCGAAGGCTGCTCGGTCAATGTCTACGCTTCACAAGCTACTGATCGAGTATTTGTATGTGCAAATACGCCCTGCTATCTTTCGTATTTTCCTGATAATGGGTTTTACGGATATGCTGGAGACAATATCTTTGGTTCGAGTATGTCTGGTCAAGAAACATCATTTGTACGTACGATCACCATGCGTGAGACCACGACGACTACCGATCCAGAAATGATTGTTACTGCGACGATGAGCTGGATGAATGGACTGAACACAAAGAAAATCACGCAGTCGATTATTCTCAGTAGGTGGAATTTACAATGATGAAGACTCATACACAATCAGGATTTGCAATGCTCTTTACGGTACTGATCATCAGCCTTATTCTTTCGATCGCGGTT
Source organism: uncultured Candidatus Saccharibacteria bacterium (assembly GCA_964387755.1). Classification (GTDB taxonomy): domain Bacteria; phylum Patescibacteriota; class Minisyncoccia; order Phycocordibacterales; family UBA9973; genus UBA4124. Next base: position 7,265 of record CAYLWR010000038.1, read on the forward strand.
AGTATTTCTAACCTTACGCTCAAACAGACGGTGCTTTCGAACCTTGCAAAAGATTCTCAGATCGCATTTTATCAAGCAGATGCGGCAGTCGAATGCGGCATGTATGAAGATACGACCCTCGGACTTTTTCCGGTGGGGGTGACCGATAGTACACTGCCGCAAACATTCTACTGTGCTGAGCATCTCATGACGCTCAATCAGCAAAAGAGCGCCCCTGATTATTTCGTCTATGACTCCGATGCGCCAACGCCCCTCTCGCCTTGTTTCAAGATTATTTTTGATAAAACGTTTAGTGACGGTACGGATAAGGCCAAGGTACAAGGATACGGCTACAATATTTGCAATGAGGAAAATCCTCGTCAGGTAGAACGTGCACTTGAGGTAAAATACTAGTACTATGGACCCAGTGAAAGACCGAATCCACAAACTCCGAGCGGAGATAGCAGCACATGCACGTGCGTACTATGAGCTCGATGCGCCGACGGTGAGTGATGCGGTGTATGACTCGCTCGTCCAGGAGCTCAAGGCGCTCGATCAAGCGCATCCAGCGCTTGCCGATCCTAACTTCATTATTTATCGTGTCGGGGGCACGCCGCTCGACGTATTCAATAAGGCGCCCCATGCTCACCGCATGCTCTCACTCAGTGATGCATTTTCATACGACGAAATACGTGCATGGGAAACGCGTATACACAAGCTTTTAGGCACCGCAGCAGTTGAGTATTTCTGTGAGCTCAAGCTCGATGGACTTGCGATCTCGCTCATTTATGAGAACGGCGAACTCGTCCGTGGTGTCACACGTGGTGACGGCACCATCGGCGAAGACGTCACACAGAATGTCAAAACGATCGATACTATCCCACTTCGCATTCCTCACCGAGGCACACTTGAAGTCCGCGGAGAAGTCGTCATGAGCAAGGCAACACTTGCGCGCCTCAACAAAAAATACGAAAAGGCAGGCAAACAACTTCTCGCCAATACGCGCAACGCTGCAGCGGGGTCACTTCGTCAGCTTGATTCGCGCATCACTCGAGAGAGAAGTCTTGATTTCTTTGCATGGGATTGTATTGGCGATGAGTCGCTCAGCCTCCACTCACAAAAGCATGCACTGCTTCAGCGGCTCGGCTTTGTTGTTGCAACGCACGAGGCGGTCTGTACGAACGTGGAGCAGATCCAAAGTTTCATCGAGAAATTTGCAGATAACCGTGAGAAGTTTCCATACGGCACCGATGGCATTGTGATCCAAGTCAACGAACTCGCTTCCCAAGACACGCTCGGTGTTGTGGGTAAGGCTCCACGCTATGCACTCGCATACAAATATCCAGCGGAGCAATCAACGACGAGTGTCACTGATATCACGGTGCAAGTCGGACGCACGGGAGTACTGACTCCACTTGCACACTTCGTACCGACGCTGGTTGCGGGTTCAACCGTGAGCAAGGCAACACTGCACAATATCGAACAAATCGAGAGACTCGATGTACGTGCTGGTGATACGGTGATCATTCAGAAGGCAGGGGATGTGATCCCAGAAGTCGTTGAGGTGATAAAGAATCTCAGGTCTGGTAAGGAAAAGAAATTTACTATGCCCAAGAAATGTCCAGTCTGTGGCGCTCCAGTTGCAGCTCGCAGTTCGCAAACTCGTGACAAGACCGCGGCATTTTATTGCACGAACGACGACTGTCCTGCAAAGAATACTCGAGGCATCATCCACTTCGTACGAATGCTCGATATCTACGAAGTTGGCCCAAAGATCGTAGAGAAACTCCAAGATGAAGGCTTGATCTCAGACGCTGCAGACCTCTTTTATCTCACTGAAGCAGATCTTGCAGGACTTGAACGGCTTGGCGAAAAGAGTGCAAAAAATATTATCGATGCCATCACTGATAAAAAGCATCCTCCGCTCGACCGCTTCATCACAGCTCTCGGTATACAACATGTCGGTGAAGAAACAGCGCGAGATATTGCCACAACCTTTGGTACATGGGAGAAATTTTGGAAGGCAAAAGCTAGCGACTTTGATGCGATCCCAAATATCGGTCCGGCAGTAACTGAGTCAATCATTGAGTACACATCAAAAGACTCTTCAAAAGTTTTTATAGAAAAAATATTCGAGTCCGGTGTGAAGCCACAATCTGCAAAGAAAGTAGAGAAGGGAATATTTACCGGTCAAACATTTGTTCTCACGGGTACACTTCCAACGCTCTCGCGTGATGACGCAAAGAAAATAATCATTGCACAAGGAGGCAAAGTATCAGGATCAGTTTCCAAAAATACGAGCTTTGTACTAGCAGGGGAGAATCCTGGGAGTAAGCTCGATGAGGCAGAGAAGTTAGGAGTGAAAATTATTGATGAAGAAGAATTTTTGAAAATGGGGAAATAAAAAAGCATACACATGTATGCTTAAGCTAACCTTTGGTTTACCATTTAAAGAAAAATGATGAAATTATTGCTAGGAAAAAGTTCCTCCAGAAAAAATCTGAAAAAACAAGTAATGGGGCAAAAGCAAAAATTAACAGTAAACTGAAAACCGAAACAGTCACGGTAAACCATGTCGCAACTTTTCTTATTTTTTTATTAAAAAGTGCTACTAACGCAATACTTGTACCAACAAAAATTACAAACAAAGATAAAATTGCTGCACCTTGAGATCCATCATCACTATTTGTTAAGGCGGCATGTCTTAGTTCATTTATTGACCCTGAGTCATAATATACAAAGAAGACTAACTGCAATAAGATGACTGAGGGTAAAAATCTCAGTACTAGGTATATATTTTTCATTTTTTGATTTTTATTTACATTACATTAATTTTAATAAAAAGTCAATACCATCCCCAAATTAGCCTAATTCTGCTATAGTGAGGGAACTATGGAAATCGAACAGGTGAAAAAACTCGCAACTCTCGCGCGGCTGGATGTCCCGGAATCTGAGCTTTCGGCAGTTGCAAGTGATATGGGTAATATTTTGGGATTTGTGGATGAAATCCAAAAGGTCCAGATCGATGATGCAAACAGTGTAGTTGGAGACACCAATGTGTTTCGTGATGACACAGTCGCTCCGATCGCATCAGAACACGACCTCGTCGAGGCGGCAGCACTTCATCAAGATCATTTTGTAAAAGTACCAAAAGTTATTGGTGAGTAAGTATGGAAACGATAGCTGATATCAAAAAGCGAATAGAATCTGGTACTCGCATTCTCGACATTGCAAAGCAATACGAAGCAAAGGCGCGCGCAGATACGCGCAATATATATAGAGAAGTATTTGATGATATCGAGTCTCAAGCACTTGCTGCAGAAGAGATGGTGAAAAATGGCAAGGCTACAGCACTCACTGGAGTACCGATTGCGATCAAGGACAATATATTGTTTGCCGGACACGCTGCAGGTGCATCATCAAAAATACTCGAAGGATATGTTGCATCATATGACTCTACTGTTGTCGCAAAACTCCGTGCAGCTGGCGCGATCATTATTGGTCGTACCAACATGGATGAGTTTGCGATGGGTTCGAGTACTGAGAACTCTGCATATGGCGTGACCAAACATCCGATCGATGAGACCAAAGTTCCCGGAGGATCATCAGGCGGATCTGCAGCAGCAGTTGCTGCAGGGCTTGCAGTGGTTTCACTCGGATCTGATACTGGAGGAAGTATCAGACAGCCAGCAGCATTTTGTGGAGTAGTGGGACTCCTGCCAACATATGGCACTGTGTCTCGTCATGGGCTCATGGCAATGGGATCATCGCTCGATGTGATCGGACCATTTGCGCATACTATTGAAGACGCACAAATCGTCTACGATATCATCAAAGGCAATGATCAGTACGACAGCACGAGTATTGAAATTTCACACGCAAAACATATCAGCAAAAAACTCGCCGTTCCCAAGGGAATATTTGATGGTGGAGGCGTAGATCCAACAATTAAAGAAAATTTTGAAAGTACTATTTCGAAACTGAAAGCAGAAGGGTACACAATCGATGAAATTGAGTTACCGCATTTCCGAAATGCACTGGCGGTCTACTATATATTGATGCCAGCAGAAGTATCATCAAACCTAGCGCGATTTGATGGTGTACGGTATGGTCAACGCAACGAGAGTGATAAGATCCATGATCTCTATGGCAGTACCCGTGGCACACTCTTTGGAAAAGAAGTTCGCCGCCGCATACTCCTTGGTACGTACGTACTCTCACACGGCTACTATGATGCCTACTACAACAAGGCGATCAGCGTACGTACAGTGATCAAGAAAGAGCTCGCTGATGCGTTTAAAGCATATGATGCAATCCTCACGCCGACGACTCCAACCCCTGCATTCGGCATCGGTGAAAAGGTGAGTGATCCGATCGCGATGTATCTCTCAGATCTGTATACCGTACCTGCAAACATTGCACAGGTTCCAGCGATCTCTGTGCCAAGTGGTAGCGCAAACGGACTCCCAATCGGTATTCAAATCATCGGTCCACAATCTGGGGAGGAAACCCTCTTTGAACTCGGCAAAATACTCGAGAATATGAGATAATACCCTCATGCAAGGATCAGTACCAGACCCCGTATTTCTAAATGTAGAGTTCATATTCTCATGGTTGTGGGGACGTGTGTCGGGTATTTTTTCTCGGCAAGGATTTGAGTTCTTGAAATTCTTTGCGTCTATCTTGCTACTCATCGCGATCACGATTGCACTCTACTGTCTGGTGCGCCTCTATGAAATGAAACAGGAAGACAAAAAGAAGCAATCAAAAGAAACAAAACCTGCTGGAGTGCCTGCGGCACACGGTACTGATGAAGGTGCACTTCCTGGTGCTACTCCTGTACAAGCGCCTCCTACGCGCAATGAGACGTGGGAAAATATCCGGAGCAAGCTCCTCTCGGATAGTCCGAGTGATTGGCGACTTGGCATCATCGAGGCGGATATTTATATGGATCGGCAGTTTGATGCCAAGGGGTATTTCGGCGACACCGTCGGTGACA
>CAYLWR010000039.1:0-10371 GCA_964387755.1 uncultured Candidatus Saccharibacteria bacterium
TTTTCACCTAAAACCAACCGGTATGCGCTGGAAATTTAAGTAGGGCCCTTAGGGGCAAAGTAATATAAGCCTTCTCTTTTTGAGAAGGCTTCTTTATTTTTATACTCAAAATTTTCCATGCTATCATGTAGCCATGTCAGAGACCATCACCAACTCGATTTTCTTTATTGACGTCGATAAAATCGCGCCAAATCCATACCAAACCCGCAAGGAATTTGAAGAAGGTCCGCTCCGTGATCTTTCAGAATCCATTCGACAATACGGAGTACTCCAACCACTTGTCGTATCTCGCATCGAGACAGTGACTCCTGATGGTGGACTCGCAACATCATATGAACTCATCGCTGGAGAGCGACGACTGCGCGCGAGCAAGCTCGCGGGACTTACACAGGTGCCAGCACTCATTCGTACCGGAGATGATGCGCTCATGAAGCTTGAACTTGCGATCATTGAGAACCTCCAACGTGAGGACATCAATGCAGTCGAGCGCGCTCGAGCGTTCCAGCGATTGATGGAAGAGTTCAAACTCACCCACACTCAGATCGGGCACAAGGTCGGCAAGAGTCGCGAGTTCGTCGCAAATACGATCCGCATCCTCATGCTTCCCGAAGATATACTGAACGCGCTTTCTGCAGGGCAGATCAATGAAGGCCACACTCGGCCGCTCATGATGCTCAAAGACAGACCCGAAGAGCAAACTACGCTGTTTAAGGAAATCACGATTCGAAAAATATCCGTGCGTGAGGCAGAACGCATCGCACGGCGTATTGCGGTGGACAAAGTCCGCAAGAAAGAACTCATTCCAAATGCAGAACTCATGCAGATCGAGCAAAAGCTCCAAGAGACGCTCGGTACACGAGTACACATCGAGCCGCGCGAAGTGGGGGGCAAAATAACGATTGATTATTTCTCACCTGAAGATCTCGAAACGATCATGAACACACTTGCCAACGAACGTGTAGCAGCAGCACAAACGCCAGCTCCTTCAATCGCAGAGCTTGATGACCGTGACAAAGAAGAGATCGTGCAGAGTGAAGAAGATATCGAAGATCTCTACAATATCAAAAACTTCTCTCTCTAGGTTATTCCTTGAGCAAAAACTTTTCGATCAATCCGCCGCGCTCCTCGATGTAGTGGCGGATTTTCTTTCGTGCGAATGATGTCTTGGCATAGTCGAGCCATTTGGATGTAGGGCGTGCAGATTTCGTCGTGACGATCTCGACGACGTCGCCGTTCCCGAGTCGTGCATGCAGCGGTGCCATCTTGCCATTGATACGTGCTGAACCGCATTTTTCGCCGATATCTGAGTGAATCGCATAGGCAAATTCGATCGGGCTTGCGCCGTCAGGAAGATCGATCACATCTCCCTTTGGAGAAAAGACAAAGATACGATCGGTAAAGAAATCCATACGGAGCTGTTCGATAAATCGGCTTGGGTTTTTTACAATGTGTTGGAACTCTTTGAGCTCATCGAGCCAGGCGAGCTTTTTGTTCGGGATCGGACCTTTGCCGGCGGTTGTTTCCTTGTACATGAAGTGCGATGCAATACCGAGCTCGGCTTCGCGATGCATTTCCTCGGTTCGGATTTGGATTTCAACGATCCCTGCATCGGTGATGACTGTCGTATGTAGAGACTGATAGCCGTTTGCCTTGGGAAGTGCAATGTAATCCTTGATACGCTTTGGAATCGGTTTCCAGAGCATGTGTATGAGCCCAAGGATCTGATAGCAGTTTGCAACCGTGTCAGTGATCACCCGAAGTGCAACGATATCATAGACCTGTTCTGTGTTCATGGTGTACTTCACGAGTTTGCGGTAGGTACTATAGGTGTGCTTGATGCGAGAGCTCACCGTTGAGTTCTCGAGGTTGAAATCTGCAAGGGTCTTTTCAACGACGCTGTGTACTTGGGTGATGACTTTCTGAGATTCTGGAACAATAGAATCCATGATTTTCCGAGTCTGCGCGTACTCTTTGGGGTAGGCGTAGGGGAACGAGAGGTCTTCGAGCTGACCCTTGAGTTTCTCCATTCCCATGCGTCCTGCAAGTGCGGCGTGGACTTCGATGGTTTCGAGTGCGATACGTTTTTGTTTGTCGGGTCTCACGTGTGAGAGGGTCGAGACGTTGTGCAAGCGATCGGCGAGTTTGATGATGAGGACGCGTATATCTTCGGCCATGGCAACAAAGAATTTGCGCATACTTTCGACGTGACGCTCCTGTCCGCGGTATTTCACCTTGCCGAGTTTCGTAACGCCTTTTACTAGGAAGAGAATTTCTGGACCAAATGTAGTCTCGATTTCTTCTTCGGTAGTTTCGGTGTCTTCTAGTACATCATGGAGCAGTGCGCCGATGATAGTGTCGACATCCATACCGAGCAGCGCGCAGTTTTTCGCAACTGCAAGCGCATGTGTCATGTACGGTTCGCCACTATTGCGGGTTTGCCCAGCATGTTTCTGTTCGGAGAATGTATACGCAGCCGCAATGCGAGATCGATCTTTGGCGGTGAGTGGGTAGGAGATGAGGGAGAATAACGAATCGATATTCATCCTTCCATACTACATGATTTTTTTAATTACGAAACTTTTTTCTTTTGAAAACCTCTTGGTTTCTTTTCTTGGGCGAGGAGTTCGAGGGCTTGGTCAAAGGTGATCGTGTATGGATCAAGTGGTGCTTTGATAGAGCGGAAATTTCTATCGTGACCAACATACGGACCAAATCGTCCAATGTTTGCGATCACATCGACGCCATCGCTTGGATGCTTGCCGAGGGTCCGAGGAAGCGCGAGGTAGTGGAGCGCCATTTCAAGGGTGACGGTCGAAGGATCAACTTCTTTTGGAATACTCGCCATTTTTGGTTTCGCCTGCTTCTTACCTTTGACCTTTGGCGGCATTTCTCCGAGCTGTACATACGGACCAAATCGTCCCACTTTCGTAAATACTGGAAGCTGTGTTTCTGGATCAATACCGATTGGTTCATCTGCTTTGATCTCAGTACCGTCGAGCATGAGCGCGCCGTCACAGTCTGGATAGCGATCGCACGAGAGGAACTTGCCGCCACGACCAAGCTTCACGAGCATGCCGCTGCCGCACTTTGGACATTTGAATTTTGGGTCCGCAACTTCCAGCACTGTTGCCTTGTCGAGCTTGTCTTTTTCTTTTACTTCTTTGAGGAATGGTCCATAGAAGTCTTTGAGTGTTTTGACGTAGTCACGATCTCCTGCGGCAATATCATCGAGTTCATTCTCCATAGATGCAGTAAATGTATCTGAAATGTACTCCATGAAATTTTGCTCAAGGAATGTCGAAACAACCTCACCGGTATCAGTTGGCTTCAGTGATCGACCAACTTTTTCTATATAGCCACGCTGTTCGATCGTGCGAATGATCGCAGCGTAGGTCGACGGACGACCGATGCCGCGCGCTTCGAGCTCTTTCACAAGACCTGCCTCACTATATCGGTTTGGTGGTTCGGTTTGCTTTTCAAGATCTTTGAATTCTAGGAGTGTGAGCGGTTCACCAGCTGCCATCTGCGGAAGCTCAACGTCTTCGCCGCGTGCATCAGGATCTGCGACCAGCCATCCTGGGAATAGTACTTGACTGCCCGTAACACTGAAGTCGGGAATAGAGTCTGACTTCACATTTCCGACTACTCGAGTCTTCAAAAGTTTTGCATCAGCCATCTGACTTGATACGGTACGTTCCCAGATCAGTGCGTAGAGTTTCTTCTGCTCGTCGGTAGTTCCTGCAGCCGTCTTTTCTACATGGGTTGGACGAATTGCTTCGTGGGCTTCTTGGGCATTTTTGGCTTTGGTTTTGTACGCACGGACTTCGAGATAGTCCTTACCGTATTTCTTTTCGACTATCTGCGCGATAGAGGCGACTGCCTGTTGTGAGAGTGTGGTCGAGTCGGTACGCATGTATGAGATGTGTCCTGCTTCGTAGAGTTTCTGAGCAACCTGCATTGTGCGTGATGGAGAAAAGCCGAGCCGAGATGATGCAGCTTGCTGCAGGGTAGAGGTAGTAAATGGCGCGCGGGGACTTCGCTTCTGCTCGCTTTCTTTGATGTCTTTGATGTACCAGTCTTCTTTGGTTGCTATATCGATGATGCGATCAACCTCCTTGCGATCTCGAGGCTCTTCGACACATGAGAGGGTGATAGTAGCTTTGTTGTTGGTTTTGAAATCCGCAGAGAGTGCCCAGTATGTTTCGGGAATGAAGGCACGGATCTCGCGTTCTCGCTCAACAAGGATGCGGAGTGCCGGAGACTGTACGCGACCTGCTGAGAGTCCATAGCGAACCTTTTTCCAAATGATACCTGAGAGATCGTATCCAACGAGTCGATCGAGTACGCGGCGTGCCTCTTGTGCCTTGCGGAGGTTGGTGTCGATCGCGCGCGGATGCTTGAGTGCCTCGACAATTGCATCCTTGGTGATCTCGTTAAACGCAACCCGAGAGATAGGTGCTTTGACGTTCTTGTCAGCTTTTAGAAGTTCTTCGATGTGCCATGAGATCGCTTCTCCTTCACGATCGGGGTCGGTGGCGAGGATGATTTCTTTTGCACGCTCGGCGAGATCTCGGAGTTCGGAAACAACGTGTTCTTTTCCTTTTGAGATTTCGTAATGCGGCACAAAGCCCGCTTCGATATCGATCGCTTTCTTGTTACTCTTTGGCAAATCGCGAATGTGTCCGACCGATGCGCGCACGGTATATGCGCCATCGAGATATTTCTCAATCGTCTTTGCTTTTGATGGTGACTCAACAATCAATAACTTCATATAATAGGTGCAGTAATACCACGTGCTGTTTTTCTTGGCAAATAGGTACTCTATATAATACGTTCAACAAATCCGAGTGTTTCTCTGATCGCGCCCTTGATTTCAAGCATTGAAAATACAATGTTGAGTGTGACGAGGTCTAGTCCAACCTCAAGAACAATTTGTTCCTTTGTTTTCGGTTCACTAAGTGCCGCCAGTACTGCTTGTTCATCAGGAGTGAGCGTTAGGAATGCCGCAACATCTTCAGTTGGTTTCTCAGCAAGACCGAGCTCTTGCAATATATCGCCTGCACTGGTGATGGGTACTGCACCGAGCCGCAGGAGCCAGTTGGTGCCATTTGAGGTTGGTGCAGTGATCGGTCCCGGGATTGCGCCGACTATTTTGTTGTATTCAGTGCCGAGGCGAGCGGTGATAAGTGTTCCTGATTTTTCTTCGGCTTCGATGATGAGCACCATATCCGAAAGCCCAGCTTTGAGTCTGTTGCGTCTCGGGAATGTCCAGTATGCGCCGCGGGTACGGTCCGGGAATTCAGATACAAGTGCGCCACCAGAGGCAAGTATTTCTTCTGCGAGTCCGCGATGCTGCGCGGGGTAGAGCACGTTCCAATCGAGTCCTGATCCAGGGAAGGCAATCGTCGGAAGTCCTGCATCAAGCGCTGCGCGGTGTGCAATAGAGTCAATCCCGAGCGCAAGACCAGAGACGATCGTGACTGGATACCCTGCGAGACCTTTGATGAGAGACTCACATACTCCTTTGCCATAGCTTGAGTAGTGACGACTGCCAACAATGGTGATGAGTTTCGTACCGTGCGTACGCTCAAGTGAGCCTCGGATTGATAGAGACTTGGGTGGTTCGGGAATATGCGCAAGGTGGGGGAATGCGTCCGTCGGGCGGATCTTCCTGATCGGAAACGCGTCCATTGAATAATTGTAGCATTTTGGTACTATGTGCCTATGCTCGATATTAAATTTATCAAGGAACATCCAGATCTCATCAAGGAAGCAGCTCGCAAGAAACACATAGACTTTGATGTTGCGGCACTTCTCGCACTCGAAGAACAGCGCGCGGCTGCGCAGAAACATTTCGAATCGCTTCGTACCGAGCAACATGCACTCAGTGATGAAATCCCAAAGACAACTGATCCTGAAAAGCGCGCAGCACTCCTCATAGACCTCAAGCCACGTAAAGAAAAAGTCCAAGCAGCCGAAGAGGCAGTGAAGCTAGTCATGAAGGACTGGCAGGCGCTCATGCTGCAGGTACCAAATATTCCGGATATGTCAGTACCAGAAGGTGAAGACGATCGCGGTAACCTTGAAGTAAAAGTATGGGGAGAAAAGCCAAAATTTTCATACACGCCCAAAGATCACATTGAGCTCATGGAGAAGCTCGGTATGGCTGACTTCGAAAAAGGAGCTTCGGTTGCAGGGTTTCGTGGGTATTTCCTCAAAGGCGATGGAGCACTGCTCGAGTTCGCACTGCATCAGTTTGTGATCAATCATTTCAATACCACCAAGAAAGACTACGAACTCATGATCGTACCATCACTCGTGCGCAAGCAAACACTCATGGGAACAGGGTATCTTCCTGGGGGCGAGGATGACCTTTATCAAACACAAGACGAGGACTATCTCGCTGGTACTGCAGAGGTTGCAACGATGAGCTACTTTGCAGATGTAGTGCTTGATCCAGAATCATTGCCACTAAAGAAACTCGCATTCTCACCTGCGTTTCGTCGTGAAGCGGGAAGTCATAGTAAAGATACCAAGGGACTCTTTCGAGTGCATGAGTTTCGCAAGTTTGAACAAGTGATCCTCTGTGAAGCACATCATGAATCATCAGTGAAGTATCACGAAGAACTTCTCGCAAATGCAGAGGAGATCTTGCAAGCGCTCGGACTGCACTATCATGTGGTAGTGAACTGTGGCGGAGATCTCGGACTCGGTCAGGTGAAAAAATACGACATCGAGGTATGGGTGCCGTCACAACAAACATTCCGAGAGACGCACTCATGTTCATATTTCCACGATTTCCAGACGAGGCGTCTGAATATCAGATATAAAGATGCGGACGGAAAGCTCCGCTATGCACACTCACTCAACAACACCGCACTCGCCATGCCACGAATCTTGCAGCATATCGTAGAGAACTTCCAAGAAGCAGATGGTCGTATCAGAGTACCTGAAGTACTCAAGCAATATATCGGCAAAGACTATCTAGGATAAATACTGTATGTATGAGCGCACATACCATACTCGTGTTCTAAAGAGCGATCAGCAGCCTCGTCAAAACAGACCAATTCCCTGGAAACGAGTTATTCGTATAGGTCTAGTTGTTGTGATAGCTGTGGGCATGGTGTGTATTGTTCGTATGTCGCAATTTCAAATACGAACCGTAGAAGTTACTGGCACCGAGGTTGCGGATCCGATCGAAATAGCAGACTTCGCACTCACTCGTCTGGAAGGTACGTACGCATGGATTCTCCCGAGATCCTCGATCTTTTTGGTTGCGCCAGATCGTGTGGCGCGCCAGCTCCATGACGCATTTCCTCGATTTAAAGAAGTAACGGTGAGTCGCGCATCAATGCATGGACTCACGGTGCAGGTGCGTGAGTACCCGGGAGTGTATCTATGGTGTGATGATGCATGTTCATTTATGGACGAGCAGGGAACGGTGTTTGCCGATGCGCCCTATTTCTCCGGAAGCGCCTATATCAAGGTATATAAAGGAGAACGGCAGCCATACCCATTTCTACCGCTCGATAGTGATGCGCTTGCCGTTCTCCAAGCCATATCTACGCAGCTCACGGCGGTTGACATCGCGCCGATCGAGATTCATTTCGAAAATGAACACAAAGTTACAGTTGTATTTTTTCATCACCGTGATCGTGCTGAGCTCTACTTTGACCCAACCACGAGCATTCAAGAAGCAGTTGATACACTCTTTAGTGGACTGCGGACTGATCCGCTTGCGGCGCTCTATCATAGCAGTGCACACACACTGCACTATATTGATCTTCGCTTTTCAAATAAAGTAGTGTATAAATTCGACTAATGCATTTTTGGCAAACACTCAGACAACAAAAGAAACCGTTTTTTGCAGTCGCACCAATGGCCGATGTCACTGATGCTGCATTTCGCCGTCTCATTGTGAAATATGGAAAGCCAGATGTGATGTGGACTGAGTTTGTCTCTGCCAATGGGCTGATGAGCGAGGGGCGCGAAGCACTACTGCGAGATCTTGAGTATAGCCCGACAGAGCGCCCCATTGTGGCGCAGTTGTTCTCAAGTGACCCCAAAAATATAGAAGGGGCAGCACAGCTTGCCGCTGAGCTCGGGTTTGATGGTGTTGATATCAACATGGGATGCCCTGATAAAACCATCGAGAAGCAAGGAGCCGGCGCTGCTATGATCAAAGATCCGGCCGCCGCGGTTGCGGTTATTGCCGCAGCCAAGCGCGGTATCGCGGCGGCCGGCAAATCCGCCAGCCGGCGGATCCCAGTCTCTGTCAAAACTCGTGTTGGATATAACGATGTGCAGATCGATACATGGATCTCGATACTTCTCTCGCAAAACATCGCAGCACTCACGGTGCATGCGCGCACACGCAAAGAACTCTCGCTCGTTCCGGCGAAATGGGATTATATAAAAAAAGTTGTCGAGCTCCGCGACAAGCTCGCACCAGATACTGTGATTATTGGTAATGGTGACGTCACAAGCCTTGCAGATGGACGAGCGAAGGCACTCGCAAGTGGTGCAGATGGCGTCATGGTTGGACGCGCACTCTTTGGCAACCCATGGTTCTTTGATGCGAGCCGCGAAGTAGTCGCTGCGCTTCCGCAAAAATCACTCTTTAGAAATATTCCTATTCTCAACAAATTCTTTGATACCAAACGCACAGCTCCAACATCTGTTGCAAAGCCTATTACGGTGACTGAACGACTCACAGTGCTCGTCGAACACGCAGAACTATTCCAAGAACTACTTGGCGATAGCAAGTCATTTGCAATTATGAAAAAACATTTCAAGGCATACTGCACTGGATTTGCTGGAGCAAAGGAACTGCGCATACAACTCATGGAGACGAAGAACGCACAAGAAGTAGAGGCAATAGTGCAAAAATTTTTGACTACTCAGCAAAGGGGTGTATAGTGCAGGAAAAATCACTGCACCATGGAACAGATATTAACCCCAGAACTTTTTGAAACAGCGCAGCAAATTCTCGCTGCTCTTCATAAAGAGGTAACAATAAAATCTTATCTCTACAAATTCTTAGATATGCACGTCCAAGAAGATTTATCTCTTGTGCAATTATTAACCAGAGAATCGGGGAAAGGTAAAACCCTCGTAGAGATTCCTACAGGGATGCCATACTTTTTCAATAGTATGAATCCAAAGTTTATTACCGATGCTATCAGGATAATGAATAACGATGCGAGCAGGATCGCTCATCTCGCAAGCATCAAAATTCTTGAAAAGCCGTTAGAAACTCCTGGTCTCATTGTTTGCTTTACACTCCAATAACTCTTTGCCACTACCATCCCTACTTCTCGGGGATGCTTTTTTATGTGCGTTTACGGTCGTGCTACAATAGCTCCAGTATATGCATGATCAAGTGTTGTACCGTAAATACCGCCCAACCGAGTGGGGAGAAGTCGTGGGGCAGGAGCACATCGTCTCCGTTCTTGAGGCCTCAATCAAGAATGAGAATTTCTCACACGCATATCTATTCACGGGTTCTCGCGGTACCGGCAAGACCTCAGTCGCGCGTATCTTTGCACGCGCACTTGGCACCAATGACGAAGATATCATGGAGATCGATGCCGCATCGAACCGTTCGATCGATGATATTCGTGAGCTTCGAGCTGCAGTCCGAGTACTCCCATTTTCTTCACGGTTCAAGGTGTACATTATTGATGAGGTGCATATGCTTTCCAAGGACGCATGGGGCGCATTGCTCAAGACACTCGAGGAACCACCAGCACACGTCGTATTCATCCTTGCGACGACTGAGCTGGACAAGGTACCCGAGACCATCCTTTCTCGTTGCCAGGTATTTTCATTCCGCAAACCAAGCGAAAAGATTCTTGCAGGCATGGTTGCAGACATTGCTACGAGAGAGTCTTTTGCCCTAGATGCCGAGAGCGCATCGCTAGTAGCAATGCTCGGAGATGGATCGTTCCGTGACACCTTTTCTATCCTTCAGAAAGTATTCTCTGCAGCAAAGGGTCGCACGATCACTCGCGCACTCGTCGAGAGTATTACGGGCGCGCCATCACTTGCTACCATCCAGCAGCTCTATAGCGCCCTCATTACTCGGGATATTGACCAAGGGTACAAGACCCTCGCCCATGCAGAAGCACACCACACCGACATGATGCTACTCGCAGAACTCCTCCTTGAGACCATGCGGCGCTCGCTCATGTATCGCTATAGTCCGAGTTTGCGCGAGTCGATCGAGAATAGCTATAGCGAGCACTATGTAGAGATCATCAAGCAAGGCGCAGTAGAGGGGGGCGATATCATCTCAAGTCGTAGTGTAGTCGCGCTCATCACTGCAGTCGAGCGTATCGCCTACGCATCAGTTGCAACACTGCCGCTTGA
>CAYLWR010000040.1:0-10737 GCA_964387755.1 uncultured Candidatus Saccharibacteria bacterium
TGGTGTGCCTTTACTGATTTCACCTCAGTACCGAGGAGCGATATGCCGCACTCGATCGTGTTCTCGAGCTGGTAGTCAAAGGTTGCTTTTTTGTTACGGAGGTATTCCATATATATGAGGAATGGTAGCATATTTATATTCAGACAAAGGATTTTGTGTATAATGACCAAATGCCAACACAAGCACCTAAAAAACCCGCTCCAAAGAAGCGTTCACTTTCTTCGTACATTTTTTCGACACTACTTATATTTGCAGTGCTTACTGCCGCGTACTCATTCTTTAGTGATATGTCATCCAAGAAATCTGACACGATCGGACTTTCGGAAGTCGCGCGACTTGTGAGCACAGGGGAAGTGAAGTCAATATCGATAGAAGGCGACACACTCACCATCACCAAGAACGATGACACTGTTCTCAAATCAAAAAAGGAGACTGATGCGGCGCTGACCGAAACACTCGTCTCATACGGAGTTGTTCCTGAGAAACTTGCCGCAGTTGATATCACGGTGGTGTCGCAATCAGGGTTTGGATTTTTCTTTATGTCGATCCTGCCAATCATCCTACCAGTGATTCTCATCGTATTTTTCTTTTGGATGCTCTCGCGTCAGGCAAAGGCGGGCGGGATGCAGGCATTCACCTTTGGTCAGTCCAAAGCACGTGTCACTGATCCGAATGACAAGAGTAACAAAGTCACCTTCAAAGACGTTGCGGGAGCTCGCGAGGCGAAAGAAGAACTCAAGGAAATCGTCGACTTCCTCAAGAATCCAAAGAAGTTCCTCGAGATCGGGGCACGTATTCCAAAGGGGGTACTTCTCACAGGAAGTCCAGGAACGGGCAAGACGCTCCTTGCGCGTGCAGTTGCTGGTGAAGCAGGGGTACCATTCTTTCACCTTTCAGGATCAGAGTTTGTAGAAATGTTCGTCGGCGTTGGCGCGAGCCGCGTACGCGACTTATTCAAGATGGCAAAGCGTGCCGCTCCCTCGATCATGTTTATCGACGAGATCGATGCAGTTGGGCGAGTGCGAGGCGGCGGTTACGGTGGGGGAAATGATGAACGTGAACAGACGCTCAACCAGATCTTGGTGGAGATGGACGGATTTGAGCCGAACGAAAAAGTCATTGTCATGGCGGCAACCAACCGTTCTGATGTGCTCGATCCGGCACTCCTTCGTCCAGGGCGATTTGATCGACGTGTGACACTTGACCTACCAGACCGTCGTGATCGCGAGGAAATTCTCGCCGTGCACGCTACCAAGAAGCCATTTGCCGAAGACGTAAATCTCAAAGTGATCGCAGAGCGTACTCCAGGGTTCAGTGGTGCAGATCTCTACTCGCTCATGAACGAAGGTGCGATCCTTGCAGCGCGTGAGAATAGAAAGAAAATAGCGCAGTTTGATCTCGTCAGATCTATTGAGAAAGTTATGATCGGGCCAGAGCGCAAGAGCCACCTTCTTACGAAGAAAGAAAAAGAAGTCACGGCGTATCATGAGGCGGCGCACGCGCTCGTCGCATCAGTACTTCCTGATGCAGATCCGGTACACAAGGTCACGATCATTTCTCGCGGGCGCGCACTTGGCTATACGATGAAGATCGCGCTCGAAGAACGCAAACTCAATACTCGCAAAGAGTACCTCGATGATATTGCAATGTCACTCGCAGGATATGTTGCAGAAGAAATGATATTCGGAGATGTAAGTACGGGCCCATCAAACGATCTGCAGGTCGCAACCAACCTCGCTCGTGCAATGGTGACGCGCTGGGGAATGAGTGAGGTGATTGGCCCACTCGCACTTGAAAATGATGGCGGGCGCGCACTCTTTGGACAAGGAGTCGAAGGAAAGGAGTATTCTGAGTCAACGAGCGCGATGATTGATACAGAAGTGAAGCGCATCATGCAAGACCAGCTCGCACGTGCGCGCAGCGTACTCGTCGACTACCGCACCGTCCTTGATGCGATTGCAAAGAAACTGATCGATGTTGAGACGCTTGAACAATCAGAGTATGAAGCGCTTATTACCGCTCATGGTATCCCACTCAAAAAAGCTGAAGTATAGCCTCGTGATTGCGGTAATCGTACTAGTAGGAGTATTTTTGACGACTGCACATGGACCAGTATCTGTTCCTATCACCACTGTCCTGACTCCGCAGATATCCAAACCAATCACGCTCACCTTTGTCGGAGATATCATGATGGACCGTGGTGTACGGCGCAGTATTGAAAAAAAATTTGGAAATGATTACAGTGCACTCTTTGCAACTACTGGCTACCTCGCTGATGCGGATATCGCATTTGCAAACCTTGAGGGAACCGCGACTACTGAGATCAGCCCACGAACGGGAAGCAGGTTTTCATTTCGTATGAACCCAGACTCACTTACTGCACTCAGACATGCGGGCATTGATATTGTGTCGTTTGCAAATAACCATGTGGGTGATTATTCAACCAAAGGATTCCTCGGAACACTAGAGAATCTCAAAACAACCAATATTCTCTACACCGGAGCGGGTGAGAATTATACTGATGTTACAACGCCGATCATTATCACGGTTCGCGGTACCACGATCGGGTTTCTCGGAGCAACTGATGTGGGTCCAGCGTGGCTTGCGGCAACAGATGCGAAACCCGGCATACTACTGGCGAGCGACCCAAAACTTCCAGAAATTGTTGCAGCTGCAAAACAACAAGTGGATGTACTCGTCATGTCATTTCACTTCGGCAATGAATATAGTCCAGCAAATGCAAGACAAGAAAAGCTTGCCAAAGCGACGATCGATGCGGGTGCAGATATCGTCGTGGGACACCATCCGCATGTGATGCAGAAAGTAGAGGAGTACAATGGTAAACCAATTTTTTATTCACTCGGCAACTTCATCTTTGATCAATATTTTTCACCGCACACGATGCGCGGGATGGTCGCGACTGTGTCTATTGACCCAGAAACAAAAGCAATCACACACACTGAACAAATCAGTTCACTTTCTCGGCAATTTATTCCGCAAGCACTTGCTCCGTTTGATGCATCACTGTTGATTACGAAATCGTTTACGCCGTAGCTTTGTCTGCTCCCTTTGAGTGAAGTTCGCGTTCTGCTATTTCGAGGAGCTCATAGTGCCAGTCGACACCTTCTGAGGCGAGTGTGGCGAGTCCTGCATGATCAAGTGCTTCTGCTGCACCACGCACCAGTGCCCAGTGTACTGCCGCAGCTCCTTCGAAGAACCCACTCCATTCGAGAAGTTCCGTTGCATTATCCCATTGATCACCAACATACAGATCGCGCATAGTGCGGAGTTTCTCTGAGGTTTTGGCCGCCTTTGCAGATGTTATCTCCAGTACTCCTGCGTCAGTCGCAATTTTCACAATAGTCTCACCGTGGACTTTATTTCGCTCTTCCATATCGAGGATCTTTTCTTCGCCAAGGACTGTTGCAAGCGCCGCGCGACCCTTTGCAAGTGTTTCGCTACCTACGTGATTAAATGCCAATACTTCTCCTAGTTTCTTTGCTACAAATTCATTCATATAGTGTGGAGTGTAGCAAAAAGGGAAGGATTGCAGCAAAACGCAAATCCATATAGAATCCATACCGGTACGGGTGCATAGCTCAGTTGGTAGAGCGCCGAGCTTATACCTCGGTGGTCCATGGTTCGAGTCCATGTGCACCCACACTTGACTTTTTTATAAAAATGTGCTAATATTTCCTCAAAGGCAAATGTATGCCTTACAAAGCTCATTTCAAACTAAAAAACATACAAAAATGAAAAGAATTATTATTGTCGTATTGGCATCAATTTTTTTTACTTCGTGTAAAAAAGAAAGTGCTCCTCAGCAGATCGAACCCATTGCCTCGACTATCCGTGTTGATGGAACACTCAATGATCATATTGTTGAAGCGCCGAAAATTAAAGCTGTTGCCACAAAGTTTATTTATGCAACAGGTAGTGAAGATCGCTTGACGCAATTTGCGCTTGATATTAGTGATGATAAAAATGGCGCACTAATCAATGCTTTACGTAACTTACGCCTTACGTTAGGTACTCCTGATTCAACTACTCTGTATTCATCAGAGGTAAGAAGTGGTTATTGGGATAACCTTGTTGAGTTTCAGAAAAATAAGAACTACAAGATTGGAGTCTCTGTTGAGGCTCCAACACAAGTTTTCGGAACGTTGTACTGTGCAATCAGTATCAACGAAGGAAATGGCTGGAAGCCAGCAGTGCAAGGACAACTCACTATATTTGGGTATGAAAGCGCACTTGCCATTGTGGATGTTACTCCTACACCTTCTGCTACTCCGGTAAACGGCGACAGGGTTACACTTCTTGCACTGAAGCTTATTGCTCCAGACCATGAAGATGTTGCCTATAAACAGTTTGCCGCACGGAGTTTGTTTGCGGATAATGGTACAGCAAGTGCGCTTAAGTACGATTCGCTAACCCTCACTCGTGATGGGGTAGACGAGACATTGTTGGTGACTTTTAGTGACAGTCTTGGTATTGCCACTACTTCGCTTTCACAAGCCGTTGCGGCACAGAAGAAAATGTACGGAACGTACACAGCTGGACCTGGAGAGATACGTATTTCTCGGGGTACCAATACGACAATAGTATGGGAAGGAACTCGGCAAGGGTTTGGTCCGTTTACTGATGGTGACGCTGCTCGTATAACTCCGATTAACGATGAGTCACCCGCACAAGGTCCGTATTTGAACAAGGGTACGAATGGTGTGTTTGCAAAGCTATACACTTCACCTGCTACGTCTTCGAGCGCAAACAACAAAGTAGCGAATACTTGTTGGTCAAAACTTAGTGCCGGGGCATCTCATAGTGGGCAATACATTACCTCATCAAATGATTGGCTTAACGGATACGGAATTTCTTTTACAGGGAAATCAACAGTATTTCTTAAGACAACAAAAGAAAAGATTCGCAAGAAATATGAGTAGTTTCTTTTCATCGCTTACCTCAAAGCCCTGCAATATTTGCGGGGCTTTTTATTATAAACATATACACACTTCTTTATTCAAAATG
This sequence comes from uncultured Candidatus Saccharibacteria bacterium, assembly GCA_964387755.1. GTDB lineage: Bacteria > Patescibacteriota > Minisyncoccia > Phycocordibacterales > UBA9973 > UBA4124. The sequence continues at coordinate 5,026 of CAYLWR010000040.1, forward strand.
AAGTTGTCCAAGCGTCGTGATGCGTGCTGCAAGAAGTGGATGCGCAGTAAGTGTTGGATCATTTTTTACGAGTTCGATCGCGCTTTCTCGTGCTGCTTGGACGAGTTTGAGATTGCGCAGTGCATCCATGCCGATATCTGAGACGCCCCATTGTCGCAGTCCGGTGAGCTCGCCGGTGCCGCGCAGCTGCAGGTCATACTCCGCAAGTTCAAATCCATTTTTTGCCTTGATGAAGTAGGTGAGTCGATCTCTGGTTTTCTCGCTTTTGCTTTCCGTAAAGAGATAGCAATACGGCTGATGACTGCTGCGCATCACGCGGCCTTGGAGCTGATGGAGCTGTGAGAGTCCAAATCGTTCAGCTCCCTCGATGATCATCACGGTTGCATTCGGAACATTCACCCCCACTTCAACCACTGAGGTTGCGACCAATACATCGATCTCGTGACGCGCAAATGCCTGCATGACAGACTCCTTTTGTTCCTTTGTCATTTTTGAATGCAGAACATCGATGCGAGCATGTGGGAATATGTTTTCACGTAAACGCGTTGCCTCACTCTGCACCGAGCGTGCAATAACCGCTTTTTCTTTGGTCGGATCTGGTTCATCGATACGCGGGCAAATCACATAGAGTTGTCTACCAGCTCGGAGTTCTTGGTCGATACTTCTATATGTCGCATCTCGCTTATCAGGAGATACAACACTCGTCTCGGGCCATTTGCGACCAGCAGGAAGCTCATCAAGGATCGAGAGATCTAGGTCACCATAGATCGTGAGCGCAAGTGTGCGCGGGATCGGTGTCGCAGTCATTGAGAGGAGGTGCGGATAATGCAAATCTTTTTTGGCGAGACCTTTGCGCTGATTGAGCCCAAATCGATGCTGCTCGTCGATGATGGCAAGTGCGAGGTGCTTGAATTCCAGACTCTTCTGGATGAGTGTGTGTGTTCCGATTACGATTGGGATTTCTCCATTTTTGATCCACTTCTTGAGTTGTGGTCGCGAGATGCTAGTCCACGGTGTGCGTGATGAGGCAACCTTGCTCGGGAACTTGCGCGCTCCGCTGCCGGTGATGAGGGCGATGGCTATGCCAGTGCCTTTGAAAAAATTGATAAAGGATTCGAAATGCTGCGTTGCAAGTATTTCTGTGGGCGCCATGTAGGCGACTTGGAGGTTGCCGAATGATTGTTTCTCAGTCGTTGTTTTGGAAGGTCTATTCATCACAGTCGCGTACGTTGCGATTGCGGCAACTGCAGTCTTGCCGCTTCCAACATCTCCTTCGAGAAGTCTGGACATAGGTACAGCTTGTTCAAGATCTGAAAGGATTTTTCGTGCGGCGCTTGATTGTGCATTGGTAAGCGGAAACCCAAACGTAGCTATGAAATCTCGCGTAGCTGGTGCGGATATGCGGTATGCCTTTTTATCTTTGATTTCCTCTCGATCTTTTTGCCGAGCGATATTGATCAAGAATATTTCATCAAAGGCAAATCGTTTGCGAGCAATGAGTGCATCTTCTTTGGACTTGGGTGTATGGATCCATACGAGCGCGCTTTTGAGTACAGGGAGGGAATATTGTTTGAGCACTGTAGTAGGTAAATGATCGGGTATCTCATCTATTTGCGAGAGTGCACGCCCGATCGCGTGTCTGAACCATTCACTCGATACACCTTTTGTTTCCGGGTAGATGGGTGTCAGTGGACCTTCTATATCACTACCAAAGAGTGAGTCATGGCTATCTATTGGGAGTGCCTTTTCTTCGCGAAGGGTTGGGTTGGTGAGTGTTGGTTTGCCACTATAGATCGAGACCTTGCCTGTGAGTTCAACTACCTGGCCGACCGAGAGCATGTTTGAAAGATATGGTTGGTTGAACCACACCACTGCGAGTGACCCACTCACATCTTCGACCGTCGCAGTTGTCATCGTCATGGTACTCTTCCATCCTTTCTTTGCGGCGAGCTTGGTGATGCGCGCACGCACGGTCGCTTCAATGCCTTCGGAGAGGTTTGCAATAGAAGTAAATGTTGCTGCGTCCGCGTATCGAGTCGGGAAGTGATAGAGGAGATCTTCGAGCGTCTCTATCCGAAGCTTGGCGAGTCCGATCTTGGTGCTGTCTTTGAGTCTGATGAGGGAGGAAACCGGAGATGAGAGGGTGAGCATGTGCGAGTAGTGTACCGCAAAAAGCCCCCGCGTGGGGGCTTTTTGTCCTCAAGAGAGTTTATGCGCGGCGGCTCATAGCTGGAGCACCTGCTTCCTTTGGTCGTGCGATATCGACAAAGATAGTGCGTCCATCGAGTTCGGTTTGATTGAGCTTATCAACAGCAGCCTGTGCATCAGCTTCGGTTTCGAATTCAACGAATCCAAACCCTTTACTTTTGCCAGTCATCTTATCCATGATGACATTAGCGCTCGTAACAGTACCAACTGTTGCGAAATATGCTCGTAATCCTTCATTGTCGGTCTTGAATGCAAGTGAGCCGACGAAAACTTTATTATTCATTAACGTGTGTTTATTACTAGTATCTTGCAACGCACCTTTGAGGAAACATTACAACAGTTGCAGTCTAGCACGAGTGGGGTGTTTGGTCGAGGAGTGTTATGCACTTCCTTTGGGAAGGAAATAAAAGATCGCAGGAATCGCAAGGAGTACATAGGAGAGCTCTATGGAGATGAGTGCGCTGATTGCGGCGAGTATATAGAGCACTGGTCCAAAGATACTCCGTATCATCGGGATCGAAAGTTCACCGAGACTGCGATGGATGTAGTATCGAAGGAGTGAAAAGGAGACCGATGCTCCGAGAAAGACGAGGCTGTATGCAAGTACCGTGAGTGGATGAAATGGGTACGTGCTCACACCCTGGGTAACAAAGGGGATAATCGTAAGAAAGAGGAGGAAAAGCACATTGGACCAAAGAATACGTCGACGATCAATGTGTTGTACGAGATGGGTGAGCTGGTGATGATTTACCCAAAATATGGCGATCGTCACAAATGAGATCACAAACGTAAGGAGTGTCGGCAGGAGTGGTAGGAGCTCGCGTATGGAACGAGTGAGATCCAGATGATGAAGTACTGGACTGCGGAGCTCGATCGCAAGGAGTGTGATCGCGATCGCAAACACGCCATCAGAAAATTGTTCAAATCGCGCTTTTGGAATGGGATGCATATGCAGAGTATATACCAGCTTTTCTCAGCGAGCCATTTTGTGGGTATCAGTGTATACTTATCAAATATGAAATTATTTAAGAGGGGGGCTTGTTAGTGTCATTATTATTACCACACTTGTAATCGGAGTAGGTTTTGTAGTTAATTCAGGAAATACATTAGACAAATCAGATCTTGTTGCGAGTACTCAAAAGGTGGATCGGAGAGTGCCTGGCGACATAGATACGTCATTTGACACAGGAAATAATCTTACTGGCTGGTTGCCCGGAGTGAGCGGTACGGGCATTTACTCTGTTGCGGTTCAGTCAGACAAAAAGATTCTTATTGGAGGGTACTTTACCGAGTATAATGGTACACCTAGAAACTTCATTGCACGACTAAACGCAAACAGCTCTCTCGATACTACATTCAACCCCGGCACAGGTGCAAACAATGTTGTCTACAACATTATTCTGCAACCCCAAGATAAGAAAATTATTATTACCGGTAATTTCACCACCTACAATGGTGTTACGAGAAACAGAATAGCGCGACTGAATGCTGATGGATCGCTCGATACAACATTCAACCCTGGTACAGGTGCAAACAATACTATTTTTGCAGGGTTAATATTACCTGACAATAAAATTGTTGTTTGGGGGAATTTCACCACCTACAACGGTGTTACGAGAAACAGAATAGCGCGACTGAATGCTGATGGGTCGATCGACACAACATTCTTCTCAAAATTAGGGGCAAATAATTCTGTATACACAGCAATTACTCAACCGAACAATAAAATACTTATGGCTGGCAACTTCACTTCATATGACGGTATAGAGGTTACTAGAATTGCTCGCATCAACAGTGACGGATCGTTCGATAGAATATTTAACCCAGGACTAGGGGCGACCGGCACAGATCCTAATACTAACTACATTTCAAATATCGTTGCACAACCAGACGGAAAGATTCTAATCGGGGGATGGTTTACTTCATATAATGGTGTGCCACTAAATAGAATTGCTCGCATCAACAGTGACGGGTCGCTCGATACAACATTCAACCCTGGTACAGGTGCAGATAATGGATTTATGGATATTACCCTCCTTACAGATAACAAAATCATTATTACTGGGTACTTGACCGCGTACGACGGCATCTCTCGAAAGTATATAGCCCGTTTAAATACTGATGGCTCACTCGACACTACGTTTGATCCTTTACCCGGAGTAAATAACATTATTAATGGTTCTATCACACAACCAGACGGAAAGATTTTGATTTACGGATATTTCACCTCATACAACGGATTTCCAAGATACTACATTGCTCGTATCAACCCATAACGGTTGTAAATTGCGAATATAGACAAATTGAATGACAGGGTTTTTTCTATGCTTAAATCGTGATAGAGTAGGGCAGTTACTTTGGAGCCGTGTCAGAGCGGTCTAACGTACCTCTTTGCTAAAGAGGCAGGGGCTTTATACCCCCTCGCGAGTTCGAATCTCGCCGGCTCCGCATTGACAACTTAGTATCGGAGTGTTCTCATTTACCTAGGTATGTAGGGCGACTCAGCTATATAAAGTTGTAAAAAATACACGATTGCTTCGTGTATTTTTGTTTAGTGGGTTTTAGTCGATAAGCGTTAGTATTTTATCTTTATACACAATCCGACTCCTCAAGTTTGCCAGTAGTTCTCTTTTTTCAGTTACTGTCCCTTCTTTCAGAATATACTTTGCATAGTTACGAATATCAGTTACATGATCCGTGTTTGATTTTGTGATAGTTCCTAGTACCGATCGTTGGAAGATATTGAATCTTGCCATTTCATCTTCAAGTTTCTGCCTCATGCCAAGCTCGTTGATGTTTACCTGATCTAGCATTTTGAGCAGCTCAGTTATCAGATCCTCCTCTCGTATGTATTTATTCTTGCAATTCCTGTCCCTTGATCTCGCACACGAATAGTAGATGTACTTTGCATGTGTACCGTCTTTCAGTTGTTTCCATTTCTCTTCTGCTGATATTCCACTTTCGCAATATCCGCAGGTAAATAGCTTTGTGAATGCGAACTCCTTGTTTTCTCGTTGGATATTATCTCTCTTGAGTTGAGCTTGAGCCTGATCAAATAATTCTCTTGTAATCAGCGGTTCATGTTTCCCTTGATACCAATTACCGCTGTCTCTGGGATATTCAAACATTCCATAATAGAAGTGACTTTCCAGTATTCGATATACGCCCGCAAGCGTGAGAGGCTTATTTCCTCTGGTATAAAAATTGGCTTCAAATCGAAGCCAATTGTATATCTTCCTGCCACTTAGTTTTTCATACGCCACTTTCTCAAATATTTTCTTTACGACTGGTGCTCGCAGTGGATCAACCACGAGCTGACATTTCCGATCCATATCCTTTTGGTTCAAATATCCGAGAGGTGCTACTCCGGGCCATAATCCCATCTCTACTCTTGTTCGCAAGCCTCGCTTCACATTTATTCCTCGATTATCGTTTTCAAGTTTTGCCTGACTTCCTAATATCATCAGGAGAAACTTCTCATTCGGATTGTTGGAAAATGTCTGA
>CAYLWR010000041.1:0-13268 GCA_964387755.1 uncultured Candidatus Saccharibacteria bacterium
TGCAAGAATATCCACTGCGTCCATTTGTAGTATTCAGGATCTGTAGTATTTACTTTGCGAGACCAGTCATACGAAAGGCCAATTTTTTGAAGCTGACTTTCAAATGTTGCGACATTGCGCTCGACAGCTTCGCGAGGGTGCACGTTGTGCGTAACCGCATACTGCTCTGCAGGAAGCCCAAATGCGTCATATCCCATCGGATGAAGGACATTGAACCCTTGCATACGCTTAAACCGTGCAAACACGTCAGATCCAATATATCCGCGCGGATGCCCGACATGGAGCCCTGCTCCTGATGGATACGGGAACATATCAAGGACATACATTTTTGGTTTTTCTGTAGAGTTAGAAGTTGTATAGGTCCCATCAGTCGCCCACTTCTCTTGCCATTTGGCTTCTATTGCCTTGTGATCATAGGACTTCTTGTCGCCTTCCATAGAACTTCATTTTTCCATAAAAAAGGCCTGTAGTAAATACAGACCAATCTTATTATTTTTTGACACTGTTCCACCAGTGTCCAGCTGGAAATGATGCGTACATATGTAGCAATTTAAATGATGAACAAAATCAGCACCCAGTATACTAGCCTTTCACAGGTTTTGGATACGGAGGATACAGATCTGGATCAATAGTTCGCTGGAAGCAAGTGTGCCCCGCGTCATGATCCCAAGAGTCACCACCAACACCTGGATACGGCGGAACTGCAGATATCGCTATATCTTCTCGAGCGCTCATCGGATAGACAGTACCACCAGTACTTCCTGGTACCCAGCCTTTAGGCATCGGGAGATCAAAGGTTGCACAAAGTTCAAATGATTTGTCCCCTGTCTTTTTATATTCATACACTTTGCCGTTTTGGAATTCTGGATCTTGCGGGACCATATAGCTTGCGATCGGATTTGCAAGGTCAGTCAGTGCGATCGGAAGCTTTTCCTTTTGCTGCCAAAATGAGATCACTTGCCACTGGATTGACTGCAGGTCATCGACGCGGCGCTGATCAATGCGGAGTTTGCGCTGGTTCATCGGACTTCCAGTGACTGTGAAGCTCCACACAATAAGTGCAACCACCAGCACTGCGGCACCGACTGCAAACCACGTTCTACCAGCTGCATTTCTCAACCTGCGCATGTAGTACCAACCGATCATACCGGAGACAAGCAGTGTCAGCGCAACTTTGATGATAAATCGCGTTGTGATTTCACCTGAGACAAAATATCGTACCAAGACAACTAAATCAGCGATGATCGTAACACTTGCAAGAAAGAGGATGAGGTAGATCGCCCATTTGCGCAAGGTGTCGTTCCAGTGTGTAAGATCAGGTTGCACAGATTGCTTGGTCCAAAAATGCTCAAGAACCATATATACTGGAAACACAATAATCAGAAGCGCGAGCGCACTGCGCAAGCCTTCATAGCTATAATTGGCATACCCATATGTGTAGCTATCAGTGAGTATGTCAGGAAGCACCCGATTGAGTGTCTCAAAGGCTACATTGAGAAACGAAGAAACACTTGCAATAAGCGCCACGACCGTACCGAGTGACAAAAAGAAAAATAATGGTGTGATTTTTTTGGTATCCATATGAGAGGAGTATACTACAAATAGGCTACTAAAAACCTTCACACCATGTGGAGGTTTTTATTTCTTTCCGATAATTGATTTTACAAATTCTCCAAGTGAAGATCCGACATGCTGCAGTGCCTTTACAAAGGCGGTATGCTCGCCCATATGCGGTGATGTGTCTGTTTCGAGATACCAGATCTTGCCCTGCCTATCGACAATGAACTCTGATTGAGAAAAATCCTTCGCACCAATGTGTGCATGTAGATCGCGCGCGAGTTTGCTGAGCGTCTCACGTTCATCGCTTCTAAATCCACCACCAACTACTGCATGTTCATCGGTTTGCCTCGCATCATGGGTGAGTACTCCGCGTCGAGTACTTTTGAGTTCAACGACAGGCAGCACATAGTGATCCTGTCCGCGAAATCCATCGATCACACTCACTGACGCCTCCCGTCCATCTATATATTGTTCCACAATAAATGGTTGCCCGTGCGAGATACTTTCTTCGACAAACTGCGCGAGATCAAGCGGGGTGAATGCAAAATACGTATTGATCGATGCGCCACCACTGAGCGGCTTCACCACCCACGGCGGTGCCATGCGCCGATAAATATTCTGGGTGATTTCTGATACTGATTCAGTTCCTTCGGGCATGACGAGAATGGACTCTGGGGTCTTGATCCCAAGCTCTCGGGCACGATCTTTCGCAGAAAGCTTGTTGGAGGCTATGGCTGATGCTTGGACACCTGAACCAACATAGGGTATCCCAACACCATCGAGTATCTGCTGCACTGTTCCGTCTTCCCCGCTTGATCCATGCAGTGTATTCCAGACCATGTCGGTATGAAGCGGGATTTGATCTGGAGTAATAGGAAGACCTTTGAGATGGAGTACTCCTTCGCGATCAATAAACAGATCAACTACGTCGTAGCCTTCGCTGCGAAGTGCTTCCATGATCCGCGCGCCACTCGCAAGCGACAGATGGTATTCATCTCCCGGTCCTCCACGGAGTACTCCGATACGTTGCATATGCAGCAATTATAGCATCGCCTTTCGCCGTCTGTCTTTGTGGAATGTGATAGCGAAGCGGTGCGCTTCGTTGTTGGCAAGCAGTATCGCAAATTTGTGTTGCTCAACGAGGTCGGTTGGACCGTGGATTGCCTTGGGGCGGTGACGTTCGTCTTTGGTCACTGCAATGATTGGAATATCAAGATCGAGGCTTTGGAGCACCTTGCGAGCGCTGTTAGCCTGGATTTCGTTACCGTCCACGATGATCGCCGTCGGATACGGCCATTCAGTATGCGCAAGCCGGCGCACGAGTATTTCCCGGAGTGCCCCCGCATCATTTGCTGTATCAAATCCTCTGATGATAAACTTGCGATAGTCATTCTTTTGCGCTGTTGCATTCTCGATCACCGTCATGACACCTACCATTTGCTTGCCGGAGAGATGCGCAACATCGTAGGCTTCAAATCGTACAACATGGTCATCCGTTGCTTGCACGAGGTCACGCTTGATGAGTGAGACGTCTTGTACATGGGTAAGTGCAAAAATTTTCTGCTTCAATTCACCTGCCTCTTCAAATCGTTCTTGCTTTGCAAGGGTATGCATTTCTGTGGTGAGATCTTTGATTAAGGTTTGCAATTTGCCTTGGAAAATCTTTTTGATATGACCAATGTTTTTGCGATACACCTTCACTGCTTCAGCACTGGTGACGTCAGGCGAAAGCTCAATCTGTCGGTAGAATGCTTCCTTGTCTTTCATCGCACTTACTCGATCACGATATGGAAATATCTTGCGAATGATTGCAAGCGCTTCTCGAAGTGATGCGCCACTTGGGTACGGACCAAACACCGCATCATACTTCACCTTCATCCCCTTTTGTTTCGGAAGGGTGAGCAACTTTTCTTTTGGATCAATATCCTTTTGCCGAGCAAGTAAAATGTGCGGGAAGTCTTCTTTGGTGATCGCGACACAATTGAAACTCTTATCATCCTTTTCTTTGGTGTTGTAGTACGGCTGGTATTTCTTGATGAGATTTGCTTCGAGGATCAGCGCTTCGAGTACGCTCTGTGTTTCTTCCCAGGTAAGCGTTGCAGATTTGAACACCATGTCGACGATGTGGGCGCCACGGGTCTTGATGAGGTCGGGTGCAAAATAGCTGCGCGTGCGGTCACGCAAATTCGTCGCCTTGCCAATATACAAAATCCGTCCGGCATCATCGCGCCAGAAATATACGCCCGGATTCTGCGGCAATTCCAATTTGTCCAAATCTTGACGAATCATAAAGCTAAGGTATTATAGCAGAAAAAATACATTATGAAAAAAATAGTTTATTACATTAGATTAACGGATAACTTCTTAATCTCTTCGATTTTATTTTTGATGTTTGCTGGGTTTCTTTTAATTCTTTGCGTTTACAGACCTGAAAAAAGCGTTGGGATAGCTGCTAGCATTAGTTTTATATTATTTGCAGTTACAACTGGCTTATCAATAAAATTTCTTCGCAAGAAAGAAGCTCTTTTAAGCGAGCGGTATCACACAGACCCATCAACAGCATACGGAGATTTTGAGAATGAATTAGAAAGAATGTGAAAATAATCTCAAGTAGAAACAGCTTATTAAATAAATAAGCTTTTTTTATTTATTGAGAATCTGCATCAACAGATCCTCTTCCTTTTTATATCCTCTCGCCTTTCCTTCTTTGCGGCCGTATTCTTTGATCGCATAGCCGGCGCGTTTCCAATCCTTCTGAGGAATTATTTCCATAAGATCTTGCTCGATCTTGGATGGATCGCTATGTTTACTGAGACCAAACCGCTTCACAAACCGGATCACATGCGTATCGACAGGAATACCAATGTTCGCATATTTTGGATATGCATTACTGATGACCGCAACCGCGCCTTTGCGCCCGATACCTGGAAGCTTCTGGAGCTCGAGCGGATCGTGCGGAATGATGCCTTTGAAGTCATTTGCAACAATTGCGGCCGCAGCTTTGATGTACTTTGCCTTGGATCGATAAAAGCCAAGGCTACTGATGATTTTTTCTATTTTTTCGATCGGGGCTTTTGCAAGCTTGTCGGGAGTTGGAAATGTTTTGAATAAGAGTGGTGTCACCTTATTTACCCCCTCATCAGTCGTCTGTGCAGATAGTGTCACGGCGACGGTGAGCTGCCATGGATTCTGATAGTCGAGAAAGGTGTGGTCGCGACGATATCGCTTGAGGAGTGTCGGCCCGATCTTTTGCCAGATCGCCTTGGATTTCTCTCGCTGTTGACTCGTCATGGAGAAAGCGTATCATAGAATTAAATACAGCAATATTCCTTAACCAAAAAACTACCATCATGAAATTCTTAGCAACCTCAGCAATTCTGCTTTGCATCTGTATCATAGTTGGAATGAACATAGCACGGCAAAGTAATAAATACTCAGCCCATCAAACAGAGTATTTGATCAAAGCGTATTACCCTCTCGAGCCGACTAAAATGGGGCTCAGACACAGTGAAAAAGCTCGGTATACTTCATTTCCGAGCAATAAAAAATTAAACATAAAAGAAAACAAAAAGAATGCCGCTCCCAAAAAGAAGGGCGGCTTTTCGTTTGACAGAAACTTCCCGTCGCGTAGGATACAAGGAAAAACAGTATGCCAACCAACAAATTTAGTTCCCGAGATAATTTGTTGACTATACCCATTGATTCCTATATTTATTTCGCTATTTCATTATTTATTTTCTTATATACAACCTTGTATATCGCTACTCGAGTACGAACACGAAAAATTAACACTGTGGAACTAGTACTGCTCTACACATTCTGCATCATAAGTTTTTGTGCAACGATTATTTCAGGCGGGAGTACGATGTATGGAATAGTATTTTTAATTAATGTTGCGATTAATATATTTTTAATAGGAAAAGTATGGTCGGCTGAGCTTCGTGCATAGCGAAGCTTTTTTATTGACAAAAAATGTATTTTATAGTAGTGTCAAGAAAAATTTTACACTTAAAAACTAAATACTTTATGGCAGCAGATAAAACCATTGTAATAATCCCAGGGGAAGCAGGTGGATTATTAGTACACCTTGAAAAAGGTTCACACGGCAGTTTTATTTCAGTAACAAGAGAATCTATAACTGCCGAAGAACAAGAAGAGTTTATACGACGTGCTGGCGATAAAGAGGGAAAAGAAGATCGTATAAAGAAATATACTACCGATCGCTACAAACAGAAGACTGACAACGTCATCTTTGCACGCAAAAATTTAGGCGTAATCACTAAAGACTTGCTCCTAAAAGAACATCTAAACGAGGTTAAGAAGAACATAGATGAAAACTACAGCGAGGTCTACACTATGATCGAAGCTGGTGTTGAGCTATTCCCGAAAAAAGACGGAGTGGTAAAAGAGCTTTTTCTTGTTTCAGGTAATGGGTGCTTAGCATTTGCAGACTTTTTAACCAACGGATACACCGTAGAAAAAAGTGCTACGGTTATCGCAAGCGATGATAAGGCAGTTATCGATTCGGACTTCTGGGAAGCAACTAAAAACGATGTGATTAACCTCATTGTTATTGTTAGCCCGACAAAATTTTCAGATGAAGATGTCACTTACTACCGCCGTCTGGCAGACTCTGCCAAGTATGCAGTAATACGTATCACTCTTCCCATTAAACCATCAGTTGAAGCGTCTGATCAACAAAACCAGGCATCCGCAACAAAAACAGCATCAACCGAAACTAAAGGTGCCGAAATCACTATCGCTTCTCTTGCTCGAGAGCTCGAAATGGAGAAAAGTCTTATGCAGAGCTGGAAGAGTTTCGCAAAAAGCGTTCTCTTAAAAGCAATTGAGAAAAACAAAATTTCTGTTGAACAATCCGTAAAAATTAAAGCCGCAGAAGGTATTACAGATTGATCCAAAAAAAAATGGATTAGAAATTCCCGTTATTCATACGGGAATTTTTTTATTTCTTATACCAACTTTTTGAGATAGCTCCCGGTATGTGACTTTTTATTATTCGCCACCTCTTCTGGAGTTCCCTTTGCAACGACCGTACCGCCATGCACACCACCTTCTGGACCAAAGTCGATGAGATAGTCAGCACATTTGATGAGGTCGAGATTGTGTTCGATCACAACGACCGTGTTGCCTTTTGCCACAAGTCTGTTGAGCACGCCGATGAGATTTTTCACATCATCATAGTGGAGTCCAACCGTTGGTTCGTCGAGAAGATATATCGTCTTTTCGAGATGTGGACGATAGAGCTCACTTGCGATCTTTACACGTTGGGCTTCCCCACCGGAGAGTGTCGTTGCACTTTGTCCGAGCTTCACATAGCCCAAGCCCACATCATTGAGCGTGGTGAGTCGATCGGCAATCGCGGGGATGTCTTGAAAGAATTCAAGCGCTTCTTCAACGGAGAGCTGAAGTACGTCATAAATGCTCTTGCGCTTGTATTTGACGGTGAGTGTTTCTTTATCAAATCGTTTGCCATTACACACATCACACGTCACATAGACTGTTGGCAAGAAGTGCATTTCGACTGCGATTTCACCATTTCCTTCACAGGCTTCACAGCGACCGCCTTTGACATTGAATGAAAATCTGTTGAGCTTCCATCCGCGAAGTCGCGCTTCTTCGGTTGCGGCAAAGAGCTCACGGATATGGGTAAATGCCCCAGTATACGTCGCGATGTTTGAGCGCGGCGTACGACCGATCGGCGACTGATCGATCATGATGGCGCGCGTGAGGTATTCAGTACCGGTAAATGACGCGCAGTTGAACGTATTCGCAGACCGCGTCTTGCGTTCAAGTCGCGCTTGGAGATTTTTGTACAGAATGTCGTAGAGGAAGGTGGACTTCCCTGAACCAGAGACACCGGTGATGGCAACGAGACGTCCGAGCGGAAGATCGATGTTTTGGTTGTGCATGTTGTGCAGTGTTGCACCGACAACTCTGATCGTACCTTTGTCAGCATCACGGCGTTTCTCTGGGATCTCGATTGCCTCATCTCCACGCAGGTATGCAAGTGTGCGTGATCCGCTCTCATTTTTCTTGGCATTGAGAAGTTTCTGCAAATCATCTGCTACGATCACCTCCCCGCCATGCACACCGGCGCGCGGTCCGATCTCTACCATGTAGTCCGACGCAAGGATCGTGTCTTCATCATGCTCCACGACAAGGATCGTGTTACCAATATCACGCAGGTCTTCAAGAGTACGAATGAGTCGCTCGTTGTCGCGCTGATGAAGTCCGATCGTCGGCTCGTCGAGCACGTACATGGCGCCTACCAGTCGTGAGCCGAGCTGCGACGCAAGTCGTATGCGCTGCGCTTCACCACCGGAGAGCGTATTTGCGGTGCGAGAGAGCGCAAGGTACTCGAGTCCGACATTGAGGAGAAATGTGAGACGATCTTCGATTTCTTTAAGGACAGCCTTCCCGACTTCGCGGTCTTTGGCAGAGAGTTTGAGCGTCGCAAAGAAATCAAATGCTTGCTCTACTGAGAAGCTTGTGAGATCAACAATGTTTGTTTTACTTTTTGGTGTTTCGAGAAATACATTGAGCGCTTCTGGGCGAAGTCGTTTGCCTTCACAGACTGGACACGGCTCGGTCCCGCCAAAGAATTTCGTCCCGATACCATTACATTCCGGACACGCACCGTACGGCGAGTTGAATGAAAAGAGTCGTGGCTCAATCTCGGGGAAACTATACCCATCGTTTGGGCACGCGAACTTTGCAGAAAGGAGGAATTCTTGGATCGTCTCTGTTTGCATGTCGAAGTCTTCAGAATTACCAATAACTACCTGTACGAGTCCATCTGCCTCAAGGAGTGCTCGCTCGACCGCTTCCGCAAGTCGGAGTTCTGCATCGCGAGGATTGTCTTTGAACTCATGCACTGCGAGTTCATCCACCAGTACTTCGATCGTGTGCTTGTCATTTTTCTTTAGTTCAATGCGCTGCCGAAGCTGCTGTAGCTTGCCATCGATACGCACCGTTGAGAACCCTTTGCCGAGGAGATCATAGAGGAGCTGATAGTACTCACCCTTGCGACCGCGCACGATCGGCGCATAGAGCTGGATACGGGTGTCGTTGAATTCGACTCCCATGACTTTTTTATTCTGCGCAGATGTCTTCCCTTTTCCTACTTCTCTGATCTTGGTGAGAATGAAGGTGTTGATTTCTTCGGGAGAGAGTTTGGTGATGAGTGTGCCACAGACTGGACAGTACGCCTTGCCCACACGCGCGTAGAGCACGCGCAAATAGTCGTAGATTTCAGTGATCGTTGCAACTGTTGAACGAGGATTGTTGGAGCGAGACTTTTGATCGATTGAAATTGCAGGTGAAAGACCAGATATTTCATCAACATCAGGCTTGGGCATTTGATTCAAAAATTGCCGCGCATAGCTTGAAAGCGACTCCACATACCGACGCTGACCTTCTGCAAAGATCGTATCGAATGCAAGCGAACTCTTCCCAGAACCAGAAAGCCCAGTGATCGCCACCATTTTGCCCCGTGGCATGGTGACATCGATATTCTTGAGGTTATGGGTACGAGCACCCCGCACTACGATCAAGCCTTCTTCTGTTTTTTCCTTTCCGGTTGTTTTCTTTTGCATACGCGTAAATCCCCTGGCCGTTGGCGTATAGGGGTGTGTATATCCGCCTATACTATCACGAACGTGCGGTATATACTAGAACCATATGAATATACAACGCACCGACAGTTCCCTTATTCATTTCTTTAGAAAGATTTCGATCCCTACCGCGCGCCTATCACTCTTCGTTGTGTTTTTCTGGTTTGGATTACTCAAGGCAATCGGCCTTTCACCAGCTGGATCACTCGTGCATGGGCTTTTTGATGCGACGTTGCAAGGAGTCGTACCGTTCCATACATTTTATGTTGGATTTGCACTCTTTGAGTGTTTGATTGGTATCCTCTTTTTGATCAAGGGTCTCGAACGAGTGGTAATCCCGCTTCTCTTTATCCATATGGTGACGACATTTCTCCCCCTAGTATTCCTCCGAGATGCAAGCTGGCAGGCACCATTCGTCCCAACACTGGTTGGTCAGTACATTATCAAAAACCTCGTCCTCGTTGCAGCTGCCATTGGTATCGCTGCACATCTGCACCCGCTTCCCCATCACAACGATTGATCTATCCACAGGGTTAGTATTGCCGTTGATGGGGTATACTATACGAGTACCTTTATTAAGTAATATAAGCATATGAATCTACACAAAATCGCGTACATTCTTATTATTATCGGAGGCCTCAACTGGCTCCTCGTCGGTCTTGTCGGCTGGGATGTTGGTCAACTCTTCGGTGGTATGGGAGCAACTGTTTCTCGCATTATCTATGTACTTGTTGGTCTTTCAGCTCTTATCGAGATCTTTTCTCACAAGAAGCGCTGCAAGGACTGCATGGCACCAAGCCAGATGTAATGCATAAAAAAACACCCCTCTTGGGGTGTTTTTTTATGTCACCAACATTGTACTCGGCCGTGATTTTGTAGTTGCTGCACAAAAAAAGGAATGAGTGATCATGCGAGATGATACTTTTTCCATCGAACATTCATGAGGTACATCACGATCCCCAAAAGCCCCGCGAGTACAAGTGGTACACTCGGATGCCGCGTCACGAGAAATGTTGCGATGAATGGCCCGATCACCATCGAGAGCGACATGAGCGATGCCGATATACCAATGTACTCGCCACGCTTCTCAGCTGAGGCATTGGCGATCATACCGCCATACACTGCGCGCAGCGTCCCCTGTCCGATCGTGGTACCGATAAGTCCGATACCAAGCGTGAGTATGAGCGACGCAGACTGCAGCAGCATCCCGAGAGCAAACACAACCGCCATGAGCTGCGCGATCTGCATCTGCGACCCAAATCGAAACCATACGCGCTTGAGAAGGACGAGTTGGTTGACCACGATGAGTACTCCGATGAGTGCAAACACGATACCAATCGTTGTTGCAGTTACCCCAAACACGCGCGCCATATAGAGTGAAAAGCTACTCTGCTGAAGCGAAAGTGCAATGCCAAACACCGTCCACGTCGCAAAGAGTTTGCGCATCTCAGATCTACGAAACCCGTCACGAATCGGTGCAAGCGGGTTGTATGAAAGCTTCTTGTGATGATCTTTTGTTTTGTGTGTTTCGGGAAGCATGAGATATGCAAAGATCGCATTGAGCGCTGCGAGAGCTCCCACGAACCAAAACGGTGCCGTCGTGCCAAGCTTCGCAAGCAGTCCTCCAATCGCCGGTCCAACGATAAATCCAACGCCAAACAACGCCCCAAAGAGTCCCATATTGACCGTGCGTTCCTTGTCATCACGCGCGATGTCTGCGAGCGCACTCTGCGCGCTCGTGATGTTGCCCGCTGCAACACCATCGATGATGCGCCCGAGAAACAGCACCCACACACTATGCGCCGACGCGAATACGAGCCACCCGATCGCACTACTTGCGATACTCACGACGAGCACTGGCCTGCGCCCGATCTTGTCTGAGAGTGACCCAAGAAGTGGCGCTGAGAGAAATGATAGGAATGCATAGACGGCAAACAGTACCGTCACCACCGCATCCGACACACCGAAGCTCTGGACATAGAACGGCAGCACCGGAATGATCACCCCGAGCCCGATGATGTCGATAAAGACAGTCACCAATAGCAGAAATTTCGTTTTGGACATAGTGGAGGGAGTATAGCACTCGTAGATACTATAATTTTGAAAATTGACAATTATATTTTATATGTTAAAATTAAATAGACAACAATATTGTGTACTTTAAATACATATCATGGACATCAAAGAAAAAATGTACTTGCTCCACTCTCTTGCTATTGGGCCTAGTCCAAAAGCAATGATTGCATTGACTCTGCTTGGCAAAAGGCCCTGTGTAGAATTAGATATCTACGCTCACAACACCCTGCCCAGTGAAATCAAAAAAGTACTTGAAACAATTGGGTTAGTAGTTATACCGCTATCAGTTGCTGGAAGTACCAATGCAACACACACTGCAAAATTTTGCATTTCTCTGGACAAAACGTATGCTGAGATGCTTGCAGCGCTAGTTCACATCCGTGAACACCTTGCAGGTATTCCAAGCGATCATCCCTATCACAAATTGTATGGTGTACTGATGAGCTACCCGCTTTCAGCGATTGAGGGATTTATCTCCAACACCATGCTTTCCGAAAATGATCCACTCTATCCAGAAACAGCAAAAAAGAATTTACTGGCTGTGTTTAAGTTATCGGCCAATCATTGGGCAGAGGAAATGGAAACCCTCATTGCCTGGGAACATGCACTCGAAAGAAATGCGCCCAGCATCCTGAATGATTTGTATGCCACTATTGCAGATTGAACTCCTCCTATTCCGAACAATACGTTCGGAATATTTTTATACAAACCAAAACACAAGATAGTATCGATGTTTACCCCACCCGGAACACCTTGTGTGTCCGCGTCCCGCCCGAGACCATCCGCACTCCTTTGCCAAAGTGTTTAACTAGTAGCGCACTCACTACCCTATTTGCATGCCCGTTCTGCGCACTCGCCCGCACATACACCTCGTATACATCCGGCGCCTTTTCGACAATCCGATCTTCGTGACTTTCGGGATAGACGGTGACTTTGATGAGCATTATAGTAGCTGCCTATACTCTGGATAATTGTCTCGCACGACCTTTTTCCACCACTCAGTTTCGTTGCCAGACGTAGGAATATCAGTTTTGGCATATACGAGTAATACTCGAACAGTTGCCGTACTTTGGTGTATGGCAATGATACATCTGTTTCCAGACCCATGCCGAGATACATCAGTACCAAGGATTTTAAATTCAGTCTTACAAATCTGTATATCGTTGTCTGGAGAAACACATAGTACTTCCGCAATACTCTTCTCAAACAACGCTTGAGCAAAGGTAAACTCCACGATCAACGCCGTACGGGTTTTGTCCCATGCACCCTTATGTTTCTTTTGAAATCCTTTTATGTAATGCCGATCAGTAAACGGCTCAAAGACGACCGAGTACTTCATGGTTAGTAAATATCTTCAGGATTTTCTTGACCAAACACTTCGTACGAGACGATGTCATTGTCTTCTGCAAAGAGGTATGGCATTTGTTTGTGGGTAAAGCTCACGATCTCTTCAGTTTTTTTGTCCTTCCACTTTGTATCGATCTTTGCAATCAGTGCAATTTCTTCTTTTGAAAGCTGGCTTCCGTCTTCTTTCTTGCCTGCACGAGTCGCAGATATCATCATCGCACCCTTGTCAGTATTTTCGATCGCAATCTCTCCTGCATCAAACATCTCATCGATCAACCTAAAATACGCATCCGCAACCGGTCCATACTGGATCTTGCGATACTGCATTCCGCTCATACTCTCCATATGTTTGTAGTACCAGGCAAAGTCCGCGAAATACAAGAGCTTTGCAAGCTTGGTCTTGGGTACCTTGATATTGAGCTTGAGATACGCAAGGATCATCTGCTTGTACTTGGCATAGTTGGGCCTTTCTCGATAGCCAAATTCTTCGAGCGAAAGTCCAAATAGCGCAGAAAGTTTTTCAATCTCACTGAGTGTCATATCTCGTTTGCCCTGCTCAAGTGCAATATAGGACGAACGCGAAATCCCGAGCTGCTCTGCCACCGCCACCTGCGAAAACCCCTTCTCTATACGAAGGTCTTTGATAAATTT
>CAYLWR010000042.1:0-9952 GCA_964387755.1 uncultured Candidatus Saccharibacteria bacterium
GCGCGCCGTGATGCGACATGGATGGGCGAGATCTATGCTTTTCTTGGACTTTCTATTGGTGTGATCAACGATCAGAATCAATCATTTGTGTATGACCCGACGCACGAGGAGATGGACGAGGAGCGTGATGAAAAGGGTGCTTTCGCAGTGGTGAAGCAGTTCTTGCGGCCGGTGACTCGCAAAGAAGCGTATGCTGCAGATATTACCTACGGTACCAACAGTCAGTATGGCTTTGACTATTTGCGGGACAATCTCGTTGTAGACAAAGATCAGATCGTGCAGCGCGCACAGTACTTTGCTGTTGTCGACGAGGTGGACTCTATTTTGATCGATGAAAGTCGCACACCACTCATTATTTCAAGTGCAGTTGCAGAATCTGAGGGCTTGTACAAGACTGTGCGAGATGTCGCAGCAAAGCTTGAACCTGAAATGGACTACACGATGGATGAGAAACAGCGTGCGATCCAGCTTACTGATGCAGGTATTACCAAGGCTGAGAAATTGCTCGGTATCAGCGACATGTACACTGAACAAAGTATCAAGTATGTGCACTATCTCGAAACTGCAGTTCGTGCCAAGGCGTTGTTCCAGAAAGACAAGGACTATCTGGTCAAAGATGGCGAAGTTATCATCGTGGACCCATTTACTGGCCGTATGCAACCGGGGCGTCGCTGGAGTGAAGGACTGCACCAGGCGATTGAGGCCAAAGAAGGTGTAAAAATCGAGCAAGAAACTCGTTCAGTCGCGTCTATCACGTACCAAAACTACTTCAAATTTTACGAGAAGCTTGGCGGTATGACTGGTACCGCAAAGACCTCTGAAGAAGAATTCATGAAAGTATACGGACTTGCAGTCGTAACTATCCCTCCCAACAAGAAAAGCCTCCGTATCGACCATGGCGATCTCATCTTCCTTACCGAAGAAGGGAAGTTCAAGGCAATCGCTGCAAAAGTCAAAGAACTTCATACCAAAGGGCAGCCGGTCCTTATCGGTACTGTCTCGGTTGAGAAAAATGAACTTCTCTCAGCATATCTCAAACGTGAAGGTATTCCGCACCAAGTTTTGAATGCCAAAAATCACGAATCCGAAGGTTCGATCACGGCACAAGCAGGACAAAAGGGAAGTGTGGTGATCGCGACCAACATGGCAGGTCGAGGTGTTGACATTATTCTCGGGGGTAATCCGTCTACTCCAGAAGAACAAGAAGAAGTGCGAGCACTTGGCGGACTCTACGTCATCGGTACTGAACGACACGAGGCTCGCCGTATCGACAACCAGCTCCGTGGACGATCAGGACGACAGGGAGATCCAGGTGAGACGCAGTTCTATGTTTCGCTCGATGATGATCTTATGCGTATTTTCGGCTCCGACAAGATCAAGGGTATGATGGGGCGACTCGGGATGGCGGAGGATCAGCCAATCGCGAACGGATTTGTCAGTCGCGCCCTCGAATCAGCCCAAAAGAAGATCGAAGGCTTCAACTTCGATGCCCGCAAGCACACGCTCGAGTACGATACTGTCCTTTCATATCAGCGATCTATCATCTACAGCCGCCGCCGAGCGATGGTAGAAGGGGATCGGGGACACGTACTCACAACCCTCTACTCTCTCGGAGAGGGGGCAGGGCTTGAGGAAATCGTCCAAGAAAAGATAGCGCTTGTAGGTGAGGAACCATTCTGGGAGACTGTACGGCGTATCATTCTCCACACTACAGATACTCTCTGGGTAGAGCATATCGATACTATGGAACACATGCGACAGTCAGTTGGACTCCGATCCTATGGGCAGAGAGAACCGCTCGTTGAGTACAAAAAGGAGGCTACTCGGCTATTCAAGGAGATGGAAACCCGCCTCAAAGAGCAAGTAATCACAATGGTTTCTGCCATTTCCAAGGCCTAACGACCCAAAACGACCAGAGTCCCAAACAAGCCTTAGAACGTAGTAAAATAAGACAATTCTTTTGCAAAGTAGTCAATGAATATGTCCGAAAATACCCTTATAAAATAAGGGTATTTTTCATTTGACACATACCTTTTTCATTGTATAACTATTGACATTTCCTAGCCAATATGCTACTATATAGGAGTTCCTGCAGGTTCCTGTAGGATTTTTCATTCTTAGCCGTACATCTCACGATAGTCACGATAGTAATGAAAGTCCACCGTCACGAAGTTCCTCCGGAGCTAAACCGGAACATATGAAACACACAGCAAAAAATATCATTCACTCATTTATCATTGTTCCATTAGTAGCAACCAGCCTCTCGATGAATACCTTTACGGTATCCGTTAACGAGGCAGTTTCCAAAATCGCCGCCTCTGCTGAAACCAAGTCTCCAGAAGAGCTCGCGCTCCAGGCCGACCGTGAAGCAAAGGCTGCAAAGATCGACGCATATTTCGCACAGTACGACCTCCCGCTTGCCGGTCACGGTATGCAGTTCGTCCTTACTGCTGAGAAATATGATCTTGATGTAAATCTTCTTCCTGCGCTCGCCATGCGTGAGTCAACAGGAGGTAAGTTCTTGATCAAGGGTACCTTCAACCCATTTGGGTGGAACGGAGGTAAGACAAAATTCAAAGACTTTGATGAAGCGATTGAGGTAGTTGGAAGTCACCTTGGAGGAACTAACCCAAAGACTCAGAGATACTATGCCGATAAGGATATCACTGGTATCTTGAAGGCATATAACTCAGTCATTCCTGCATATAAGACCGAAATTCTCGGTATTATGAGCAAGATCGACAAGATGGAAGCCTAATGCATATCCATCAAACCTAAAACCCCGCAGCGATGCGGGGTTTTAGTATTTCAGGGATAAAAAATGGAGCAATTGCTCCATAGTCTAGCATTTTTAATTTGAAACTTTTTCCAAAATAAATCGTCCATTGTAAACTTGCAACTTATGGTATAGGCCCGGTGTTATATTTCCTACTCCATATGCATTGATGTAAACGCTATCTATTTTTTGAAGTTTGAAGCTTTTTTCTGCTACATGAGTGTCTATTTGGTTTGAACACCACGTAATAGAACAAGGAAAAAATGCTTCCAGTGACCCTTTAATAGGTTCTTCTCCAAGCCCCACATCTCTGATAGACAGAATTTTGATCATGGTTTCATTTTCAAGATCCAATACAAACAATTTTGTCATGAGATATTATTTTTGTCTGATACTATAATACTACCCTATGCCGGAATGTCAACTCAACACCTTTGCTTTATCGATGGTGATAGATACCCGATCATCTCGCTTGCTAGTGCCGCACTGAAGGACCATTACAGCGCCTTCAACGATACTCGATCCTATTTCTTTGAAATTCTCAGGGAATACGACGCCTTCGGCGCTTCCAGTCTTGTCATGAAGCGTCACAAATGCCATACGGGCACCGCTTTTGGTCATGATGATTTTGATGGAGTCGATATGGGCGATCAGTATTTTGTTACGGGCACTGCTGTCCTTGATGAGGGATGCAATAGTTGCAGTTGCTTTTTCGAGTTTGTCAGTATGTTGGTCGAGTGGGTGTCCGGAGATATAGAGACCAAGCAGCTCTTTTTCCCATGCTAGTTTTTGCTTAGGAAGGGCGGGCTCGGTCGGCGTGAGTGTGAGCACGCTCTTTGGTGCTGCATCTCCCAGGTCTCCAAAGAGGCTCTCGTGTACTGGTCCGCTTGCGCCGACGCCTTTGTGAAAGGCGAGGAGGTTGTCCATATTTGCAAGGAGCTGTCCGCGTTCACCGAGCCCATCGAGTGCTCCACACATGGCGAGTGCTTCGAGAGATTTCTTGTTGAGGTTTTTGTGCTGGACGCGCTCAAGGAAGCTCTCAAGGGAGGTGAACGGTCCGTGCGCCTTGCGCTCAGCGATGATTGCTTTGCCGATCTCGTTTCCAAAGTTCTTGATATTACCAAGTCCGAATCGGATATTTTTTGTCACCGTGCCGTCTTCTACTACAACGGTGAAGTCAGAGAATGACTCGTTGATATCTGGCGGCAGCATGGTGAACCCCATGCGTTTTGCTTCTGCGATGTATTCGCCACAGGTTTCGATATCGCCCGACTCTGCAGTCATACATGCAGTCATGTATTCGGCAGGGAAGTTTGCCTTGAGGTATGCGGTTTTGTACGCGACCATGCCATAGCTCGCCGCATGTGCTTTGTTGAATCCATATGCTTGGAATGGCTCAAAGAGTTTCCAGAGATGTTCTGCGAACTTCTTGGTCTGGCCGTGCTCAATGATGCCTTTTATGAGCTTTTCTTTCTGCGCCGCCATTTCTGCAGGGATTTTTTTACCGACTGCCTTTCGGAATTTGTCTGCTTCGAGCCAGTCATAGCCAGCAAGTTCGATCGCAGAGAAGAGGAGGTCGTCTTGGTACACGATGAGCCCGTACGATGCCTGCAGATACTTCTCCATGCGAGGATCGAGATAGGTAACAAGCGCGGGATTATTCTTGCGCTTGATGTATTCTGGGATCACATCCATTGGGCCGGGGCGGTAGAGCGCCACCATGGCCATGAGATCTTCGACCTTGGTCGGTTTCAGCTCTTTGAGGTATTGGGTAAAGCCAGCGTTTGCCATTTGAAATACCCCGACTGTTTCTCCACGGGAGAGCATCGCAAAGACGTTCTTGTCATCAAGCGGGATGTTGTCGATATCGATATCGATGCCACGAATTTTCTTGATACGATCGATCGCGCCAGTGATGAACTGGAGGTTGCGGATCCCGAGCATATCGAACTTTGGGAGGTTCACCACACCATCACGACCACCACTGAACATATCGTATTGTGTAATGATTTTCTGATCACCCTTTGGGTCGTACTGGATGGGTGTGTAGTCGGTGATATCTGGTGTTGGTGCGATGACGACCCCAGCAGCGTGGATTGAGATGTGGCGGACATTACCTTCTATCTTTTTTGCCATGTCGATGATCTCGCGAGTTGGTCGATCACTCTCATACTGTTCTTTGAGTTCTGGGACGAGTTCAAGTGCATGATCGATCGTCATCGGAAATCCCTGAGAACCCATCGGGATCATCTTGGAAATCTTGTCGCCGACGACATAGGGATAGCCGAGCGCGCGTGCAACATCGCGTACACTTCCGCGCGCTGCCATCGTTCCAAAGGTACAGATCTGTGCGACTGCGCCCATGCCGTATTTCTCACGTACATACATGATGAGGTCGTCACGTCTATCATCGGCGATGTCCAGATCGATATCAGGAATACCAGGGCGAAGCGGGTTGAGGAATCGTTCGAAGGGAAGTCCATACTTGATCGGATCAACAGTCGTAATACCGGTGAGGTATGAGACGAGAGATCCTGCGGCACTTCCTCGAGTGTTGGTGTAGATACCCATCTTGCGGGCTGCTTGCACGAGGTCTGCTTCAACGAGGAAGTATGAAGAAAATCCTTTTTGTTTGATAACGTCAAGCTCAAATTCAATGCGCGCCTTGGTCTCAGCAGTCTGTGGATATGCCATTTCTTTGATCCCTTGTTCTACTGCATGCTGCAGCTCAGCATCGTACGTGGTTCCTTCAGGGATCGGATAGGTAGGAAATCTCCATGGCGAGAGCGCAATCTCGATATCGACTGTCTCTGCGAGTTTGAGGGTGTTCTCGACTGCTCCGGGGATATCCTTGAATAGCTCGCGAGCTTCATCAGGACTGATGAAAGAGTAGTTGCCCGTCTTCATCGAGATCTTGCTTTCTCCGACGATTGTTCCAGTATTGATTGCGACGAGTGTGTCGTGTGCTTCTGCATCCTCAGGGTGGAGATAATGCGAATCCCACGTTCCGACAATCGGTAAATCCATTTCCTGTGCAATGTTTACAATAGTTGGGATGATCTGGACGTACCAATCAATTTCCTTATGATTCATGACTTCGACATAGACATTGTCCTTGCCATAGATTTCTATATAGAAGCTCAGTAGTTTTTTTGCTTCATCGAGATTACCATTTTTTACATGCGTAATAAATCTACTTCCAGGACATCCAGATAGACAAATAATACCCGCTGCATGCGCGCGCAGGAGGTCATGATCCATGCGTGGCTTGTAGTAGTACCCTTCGAGGTTTGCCTTACTCACCATCTTCATAAGGTTCTGATACCCAGTCGCATTCTTTGCGAGCAGGGTGAGGTGGTAGCGCTTGGAGTCTATCCCTGGTTCCTTGTCATACATCGTGCGTTCGGCAACGTACGCTTCAACCCCAATGATCGGTTTGATCTCAGCTTTTTTGCATTCGTTATAGAACTCGATGGCTCCATACATCGCTCCGTGATCGGTTAGTGCAAGTGCGGGCATGCCAAACTCTTTTGCCTTTTTGACTAGATCCGGGATCTTGGAAAGGCCGTCGAGTAGGGAATAGTGTGAGTGGGTGTGGAGGTGGACGAACGACATGTGGGCATAGTATAGCAGCGCAGGCCCGCCTCTGTTATATTGACAAATATGGATACAAAGCCGCTCTGGATAGTCGGAATCGATGAAGTGGGCAGAGGTCCGCTTGCAGGCCCTGTCACTGTCTGCGCAGTTGCGATGCACTATGAAGCGTACAAAAAGGTACGATGGCAAGGACTTACTGACTCCAAGCAGATGACGAAGTCTGCGCGCGAGCTTTGGCATGCCAAGGCTATAGAGATGGAAAAAAGCGGCATGTTACGGATAGCTATAGCTTCACAAACTGCAGCTCAGATCGACCGAAGCGGCATTTCGGCATGTATCAAGGCGTGTATCAAGAAAAATTTGGAGTTCCTCAACCTCGATCCAAAACATACCCGCATACTTCTCGATGGTGCGCTCAAAGCTCCTCTAGAATATGTCTCTCAAGAAACGATTATCAAAGGAGATCAGAAAAAGAAGATCATTTCGCTTGCCGCAGTCATTGCAAAGGTAACTCGTGACGCGTATATGACCCGCATGGATACGAAATACCCTGGATATGGATGGGCTCAAAACATGGGATATGGCACCAGTAGTCATCGAAAAGCCTTAAAAAACCTAGGTTTTACAAGGCTCCATAGAGAATCCTTCATTTCTCGAGTAATTGACATTGTTAATTTAAAATGTTATAATGAACCGAAGAAATATAATTTGTAAATTTAAAAAAGATCGATAATGAAAAAAGTATTTGTTTTACTAAGCGTATGCTTAGTCGCTATTTCTTGTAGCACAACAAAGAAGCCAGTCGTTTATACGAACGAAACTGTTTGTCTCTGGCTCAAACCGGTAGATATAGATCCTGATAACATAAATCCAGAACTTGTATATGTTGTTGAAGGGTCTAAGCCAAATGGTGTGCCGGTCCTTGTGCTTGCCAAAGGAGAAATTGTTTCAAAGATTATGAAACTCCTCTTCGATTCCTTAGAAGGAAAAGACGTTGGAGGTATGATTGAAGGAAATGTTTTTACCTGCAACAATCTTGGTTCAAAATCAATTTTTACACAAGAACAAATCAGTAACGGATCATATGCACCAGAGCAAAAAGAAACTCTGTTGCGTAATGCTAATACTGAAAAGTATGAATTGAGGAGCTTTATTCCATTAAAGGCAGTAGGTAAAATTGTTTCTGATGAAAAAACCGGGTACAAGATAACGATGGTTTTAAATCAAACACTTCAGAAGATCAAAAATCAGAAGAAGGAAACAAAAACAGGATCTCCGGCTGGATGGAAAAGTGTAAAACCCACATCGGAAAAGATCACAACGGACGATGACAGATGGTAATTTCATTTTCAGGCAACAAAGAACCTCCCAAATTTAACGGGAGGTTTTTTTATTTAAGCAATACGAGAACGACTATACCGATCGCGATGCGATACCAACCGAACCACGAGAGTGGTTTTTTTGTGAGGAGGTTCATGAATAGTTTGATCGTAGAGAGTGCGGTGATGAATGCGATGAGGGTACCTAGTACGATCAGTCCCCATTCTGTGCCTGTAACACCAGTAATATGTCGCGCTTCTACTACTCCAGCACCGAGAATCGTCGGAATCGCGAGAAGGAATGAAAATGTCACGATAGTTTGCCTTGGAATACGAACGAGCGTTCCGCCGATGAGCGTTGCACCAGAACGCGAGATACCGGGTATAAATGAGAATAGTTGCATGAACCCGATCCATATCGCTTGTTTGTATGTGATCTGAGTCACTGTTTCAGCATCATCGACCGGTTTGATGAGGAGTAGTCCGACACCTCCTATGATGAGCGCAGCGCCGATGACTGTAGTGCTTCCGAGGAATGTTTTGATGAGTGGATACAAAAGGAGTCCTGCAATACCGGTCGGAATAAATCCAACAGCAACCTTCCATATGAGATCAGTATGCTTCCAGATCACTTTCCAGAAATAAAATACCGCAGCAAGGATGGCGCCGCTTTGGATACAAATAGAGAATGCTTCGAGGAACTGATCATGTGGCATGCCAAGTACGGTACCTGTAAGTAATAGATGCGCGGTCGAAGACACGGGAATGAATTCCGTAAGACCTTCGACGATGCCAAGGATGAATGTATGTAAGAGCATTAGCCTAGTATACTAAATGCAGCAACAATCGCTGCAGTTTCAGTGCGCAGGATGCGCTCGCCGAGGCTTTGCCATGAGACGCCTTTATCAGTAAGAATTTCCAATTCTTCCTCGCTCCAGCCGCCTTCGGGTCCGATGTAGATGACTACAGCGTTGTCAGAGATTTCTTTCGCATCATTTTTTTCTGGTTCAAATGCAATACTTGGATAGGGGAATTCATTCAAACATTCTTCAAGTTTCTTGGGTTCAGTGATCGTGACGCGAGTACTTCCGCCGCATTACTCGAGCGCTTCGTCACTGATTGCTTGGAGTCGATCGAGACGTACTGACTGCTTCACCGTACGGGTGGTGACGAGTGGCACGATCGTACGTACACCGAGTTCCGTGAGTTTCTGCACGATGAGCTCAAAGGTGTCGCCTTTGGGAATGGCAACTGCAGCGATCACGGTTCGAATAGGGACTATCGGATTACGAGTGCTAATTTTTTCTACACCAATACTATCTTTTGTGATTTCTCGGATCTGGGCGATCGTGTCTCCTGATCCACTACTAAAAAGCGCGATTTCTTCGCCTATATCCATCTTGAGTACTCGTCCGATCTGATGCGCGATCCGGTCGTCAGTGATCGAGAACGCGTCAGTACTTGGTAGGGGAGCATCTATCAGAAATCGATGGATCTTTTTGCGCTGCATGGGCCAAGTATACCTGTTTCTTGCTATACTGTCCTTTGTTTATGCATATTGAATCACTCTCGGGAGTACTCTTGTATTTGGTGGCGTTTCTCATTATTTTTTCTGAAACGGGGATTTTTTTTCTATTCTTTTTGCCAGGTGATAGTCTGCTCTTTGCACTCGGACTCCTCGCAAACAAGGGGGATGTGGCAATTCACATTCTTATACCGCTTCTTATTGTAGCGGCGATACTCGGGAATTTCCTTGGATACTTTTTGGGGACACTCACGCGCGGCGGTATCGAACGTAGCCGATGGCTTCCAAAGGTCAAGCAGGAACATCTGGATAAGGCTCGACTGTTCTACGATCGACATGGACTACTTGCCATACTCTTTGCGCGATTTATTCCAGTGATCAGAACGTTTGTTCCATTTGTTGCAGGGATTGTAGGGATGCAGCAGAAGCGATTTGGGTTCTGGACCGTGCTCGGAGGAATACTATGGATCATCACCGTTACGGGTATTGGATACTTTTTTGGACGAGAGTTCGATCTCCAAAATGTTGCGTTCCTCGGCACAGGTATGGTCATTGCTGCGGCTGTTGCAACCCCGATATTCATTGCGCTTATCAACCGCTTTCTCAAGACTAAACACCTTAGTCAAAAATAGTAATCAAATACTGATCGATATCTCGCTGATCCACATCATAGAGATAGGTTTCGTCTTCATGGAGTTTGGTTGCCAGCGGAACGCCGACATAGCGCCAGTGCCA
>CAYLWR010000043.1:0-11345 GCA_964387755.1 uncultured Candidatus Saccharibacteria bacterium
TTCAAAGAGAGTAACGGTAAATGGATAGGTTCGTCCGAGCTGAAGCTCTGATCGGAGCTTGTCCTCGCCGCCAAAGGTAGAGTGGTGTACAAGCCCAGCAACTCCTTCTTTGATAGATACGAGTGCGCCGTGCTTGTTGTATTTGATTACTACACCTTTCACCACATCGCCTTTCTTCAGAGATCCTTCAAATGACTTCCATGGGTTATCTTTGAGTGCCTTGATAGAAAGTGAGATCTTACCATCCTTGATGTCGATGATCTTTGCCTTCACCTTGTCCTTGAGTTTGAACATTGAACGCGGATCCTCGACAAGTCCCCAGTCGAGCTCACTGATGTGTACGAGGCCTTCGAGACCATCCTCGATCTTGAGGAATACGCCGAAGTCGACGATACCAGTGACTTCACACTCGAGTTCGTCACCAACTGCGTACTTACTTACTACTTCCTGACGCTCTTCTGGATTGTTGTCCTTTTCAGAGAAGATGAGTTTGCCATCCTTTGGATTTGCACTGATCATCGTCACTGCGAGCTTGGTGCCAGTGAGTTTCTTGAGCTCATGAAGGATCTTGTCCTTGTCAGAGTCTTCGACACGTGGGTAGTGTTCAGCCTTGAGCTGGGATGCTGGAAGGAATCCAGACACGCCTTGCCAGTCGATGATGAGTCCGCCCTTGTTGGCATCCTTGATCGTGAGTTCAAAGACGGTCTTGTCCTTGATTGCAGCTTCTGCGTCACTCCAGAGCATTGCAGCCTTTGCTTCCTTGAGGGAGAGTTCGATGTAGCCGTCGTCGTTTTCTACATCAACTACCTTTGCCTTGATCGCATCGCCAATGTTGGTCTTCTTGATGAGATCACGCGCAGCAATGTACTCGCGGCCATAGATGATACCAGTGCCGTATGGGGCAAGGTCGATATAGATCGCAGCCTTATCGATGCCGATCACAGGACCTTCTACCAGCTCGTCGAGTCGTGGGCGGTGTGGACCTTCGTCTACAACTTCAGCTGCTGCAGGAGCTACGGTTGTTTCTTCCAATTCTTCTATCTTTTTTGTTCGTGGCATATATAAATAAAAATGCGCCGCAGCGGCGGCGATCCGGTATAGCTTGTTTGTGCTATCCGAACTGCCTACCAAGATTTCAGCTACCATTTCGTGCATACCTGAGGTTATTCCTAATAGGTTACTTATTAACTCTTTCGAGTAGGGAAATACTAGCATTTAGAAGGGGAAATGGGTAGTATTGACTAATATTAAATACTATGATAATATATAGATGTAAATCGTTATGATTTAATCGTAGTTGAAGAATCGTAAGTCTTCATGTTCTAAACAATTAAATATTGTCGTTATGGTAATTACACCGAAAAAAACCTTACCTGAAGATTTGTGTCAAATCACTAATGGTCCATCAAAGTATGACCTACAAGCATCGATATTTGATAGAAAGGTGGTTCAATTTTCTATCAATACTTCTGCCTTAAGATCCACTATGGATATAGGTGAGAAATTCAATTGCTACATCGAAGTCATCGGAAGAGAAGATGGCTCAAGTGAATCATGGGTAGGTAGAATCGAAATTAGAACTCTTAGTAATGAAATACTAGAGACACGCCTTTTCTACTACGATACTCGTAATCGAAGAGGAACTATTTCCGAAAGATCGAAAAAAATACGATGGGAATAAATAAAGAAATCTCATAATCCCTGCTTTAAGTGGGGATTTTTTATTTCCCAATTTTTTGCTATAAAGAACCAAACAAAACATTTAGGTATGGCACAATGTCTCTTTAAACCCGAGGATAGGGTAACGAGAAAAAAGATAGGCGCATTTCGATATTCAACAGGAAATGGGACGGTGAAAGAAATCAGAGATGGTAATAGATGCTACATAAAATGGGATGACAAAGCATCAACTGGCCAGCAGCACTCTACCGTGAGCGAACGTTTCTTGATGAAAGTTGCATAACTTCTTTTCTTTCAGCCTACCTGTGTAGGCTTTTTTTATTACTCATTTTTTGCTACTATCAGTCCATGATTATCACGTACTACGGCCGACAGTATTTCAAGCTCACCTTGGGTGACCTCACGATCGCGACCAATCCACCTGCGAAATCGCTCAAGCCTTCACGCTTTGGAGCTGATATTGCACTCATCACTACCAACATAGAAGAAGGAAATGATCCGGAGACTGTAACTCTGGGCGACAAAGAACCGTTTGTGATTGATTCTGCTGGTTCATATGAAGTGCAGAGCATGTTCTTTGCTGGTGCACCAAGCAAGGTCACTATTGGGAAAGAGGAAAAGATCAATACGGTCTATGGATTTGAACTTGATGGTATCAAGATATGTTTCCTCGGTGCTGCAGTTGATGACAAGTCTCTCTCACCGGAAGCGAAGGAAATCGCAGGACAAGCAGATATGATATTTGTGAGCGTAGGCGAAGATCCAGCGCTTGCGTACAAGACTGCGACATCGTTTGATCCCAACGTTATCATCCCGATGGACTACGATGCAGACTCACTCAAGCGATTTCTCAAAGAAGGAGGACAAGAGAAAAACGACATACAAGAGAAAGCAACGCTCAAGCGTCGCGATCTCGATGGGAAAGAAGGATTTATAATTGCACTTGCTGCGCAAGGATAGACCTATGGCACTCCTCGCAGGACGTCCACATCATGTTCGCAAGAGAGCCGTACTCGGCATCACGATCGGAGTCGCAGTAGTGTTGGTCGTACTCATGGTGCTCATATATACGCGTCCCAAAGGAGCTGGAGATACAAGGGCAGAATCGACGCTGGGGGATTTTTACAACACGATTTCGACGACTACACAATCATACGTTGGGTCGAAATAATGCTATACTGTAAGCATATTTTATGGCAAAGAACGCCGCACAACCAACTCCAGAACCAGTAGCACCGAGACAGAGCATTCTTCCGGTTAACATTGCGACTGAGATGCGCACGAGCTTCATTGACTATGCAATGTCAGTGATCACCGATCGTGCGCTTCCTGATGTCAGAGATGGACTCAAGCCAGTACACCGTCGCATTTTGTATGCGATGTACAAGAACGGTCTCACTGCGAGTGCAAAGTTCCGCAAGAGTGCGCTCATCGTCGGTGATGTGCTCGGTAAATACCACCCGCACGGTGATGCATCGGTCTATGATGCAATGGTAAAGATGGCGCAAGAGTTCTCATACCGATATCCGCTCGTGAAAGGTCAGGGAAACTTTGGTTCAGTTGATGGTGATCCGCAGGCTGCAATGCGTTATACCGAGGCAAAAATGTCGAAGATCGCGATGGAAATGATTCGTGATATTGAGAAAGATACGATCGACTATCGTCCGAACTACGATGCGACACTCAATGAGCCGTCAGTTATGCCCACTGCAGTACCAAGCCTGCTCCTCAACGGTACGCTCGGTATCGCCGTTGGTATGGCAACGAACATCGCCCCGCACAACTTGGGCGAAGTCATCGATGCATGTCTCTACATGATCGAGAACGATGATGCGTCCAACGAAGATCTCGCAAATATTATCCAAGGTCCAGATTTCCCAACTGGTGGTATTGCCTTCAACAAGACAGACATCGCACATGCGTTTGCAACTGGTCGCGGGGGAGTTGTTTGTCGTGGCGAAGCAGAGATCGCAGAAGCAAAGAGTGGTACCTACACTATCACCGTGACCTCTCTCCCGTATCAGGTCATCCGGTCAAGCTTCGTTGAGTCGATCGCATCGCTTGTCCAAGAAAAGAAACTCGAAGGTATCAAAAGTCTTGATGACTTTTCTGCGGCTGATATGCGTGTCGTGATCACCCTCAAAAGTGGCATCAATCCTCAAAAGGTACTCAACTATCTGTACAAACACACGCAGCTTGAGCAGACTTTCCACTACAACATGGTCGCGCTCGTGGACGGAACACCAGAAACACTATCACTGAAGTCTATCCTTTCTGCATTTATTGCACATCGAGAGATCGTCGTGCGTCGTCGCACTGCATTTGATCTCAAAAAGGCAAAGGATCGCGAACATATCTTGCTCGGTCTCAAAAAGGCGCTCGATCACATCGATCGTATCATTACGCTCATTCGCGGATCAAAGGATGCTGCAACTGCAAAGGTAAATCTCATTAAGGAATTCAAATTCTCAGATCTCCAAGCAGATGCCATCCTTGAGATGCGCCTCCAGAAACTTGCCGGACTCGAACGCAAAGCGGTCGAAGATGAGCTCAAAGAAAAACAAGCGCTCATCGCAGAGCTCGAAGCACTTCTGGCAAGTGCAAAGAAAATATTCAAGGTGATCGGAGACGAACTCCGCGAAATCAAAGAGACCTATGGCGATGAGCGTCGCACCAAGATCGTCGCTGGCGGCACCAAACAGATCAGTGACGAAGACTTGATTCCAGAAAAAGAATCAGTACTCGTGCTCACTGCAGGTGGCTATGTGAAGCGCACTGATCCAAGTGAGTACAAGATCCAAAAGCGCGGCGGCGTCGGTGTGATCGACCTTGAGACCAAAGAAGAAGATTTTGTAACAACACTGGTCACCACTGATACGCACTCAGACCTTCTTTTCTTTACCAACAAAGGAAAGGCATATCAGATCAAGATGTACGATATTCCAGAAGGAAAGCGCGCAACGAAAGGTAAAAGCATCATGAACTTCCTCTCCCTTGCTGCTGATGAGCAGGTGACCAGCGTGCTCGCCGTACCCAAGAAAGCAAAAGAAGAAAAAGCATCGCTCATGCTCGTGACTCGCAACGGTACTGCCAAGAAAATGACCTACGACAGCTTCAAAGATGTACGTCGCAACGGCATCATTGCGATCAGACTTGATCCAAAGGATGAGCTCCAAGCAGCGCTTCGGGTACAAAAGGGACAGAGTATCATTCTCGGCACCTCACATGGTCAATCGATCAGATTTACCGAGGCAGATATTCGCGAGATGGGACGCACCGCTGGTGGTGTGCGCGCGATGAAGCTCGGCAAGGGGGATGCGGTGATCGGTGCAAATGTTGTTGCAAGCGAAGAAGCAACCTATATGCTCACGATGGGTGCAAACGGCATTGGTAAAAAGACCGAGATCGCTGAATACAAGATCCAAAAGCGGGGCGGAAGTGGTATCAAAACTGCAAAGATTACTGCAAAGACCGGTAACCTCATGGTGGCAATGGTAGTCCAAGACGGCACTGAGCTCGTTGCAATGAGTAAAAAGGGGCAGGTGATCCGAGTAGATCTCGCAACGATTCCTTCATCAGGACGACAAACGCAAGGGGTCACAATCATGAAGCTCAGACCAGGGGATACGTTGGCAACGGTGACGTCGCTCTAAAACTGACTGATTAAACAAATCGAATACATATAATCGAGCACGTGTCTGAGCGATAGCGAGTCGCGCAGAGTATATGTATTCGGATTTGTGAGGATAATTTGTTCGACCGACTGAACATTTTATTGCTATACTATGTATATGTTTATGGATCCCGCGGCGATACTTGCGGTGTGTAATCTTCAATCAACCGATAGTGTTGCTGACTTTGGTGCAGGATCTGGGTTTATGGCGCGCGCAGCGCTTGCGGCAGTTCCTCAAGGAAATGTGTTTGCGATCGAGATCAATCGCGACATTGTTGCGCGCCTCACACAGGATGCAACGGATATGCATCTCGATCGGCTCCATCCACTCTGGGGTGATATAGAACTCAAAGGTGGATCCAAACTCGCCGATCAAAGCATGGATTTCATTATTCTTTCGAACGTTCTTTTTCATATAGAGGACAAGCAGGGTTGCATGCATGAAGTTCTGCGAGTACTCAAACCAGCAGGCAGACTACTTGTTGTCGACTGGAGCGAATCATTTGGCGGTATGGGCCCACGTCCTGATATGGTCTTTGACAAGGAGCATGCTCGCGCGCTCGTTGAGAAGCATGGATTTAGCATACTCAATGATCAGATCGCAGCAGGAGACCATCATTATGCTATACTTTGCAAGAGATAATTCATTTTCTTGTAGATGAAATCATCATTTCAAACAATTCTAGTAGTGGTGTTTGTGGTCGCATTTGGTGCAGCGGTATTTGTGTTCTCAGGACTCGCATCGTTTGGTAATAAAAATGGTACCAGTAGTACTCCACAAGGAAATGTAACAATATGGGGTATTCTTCCTCAGAATAACATTGATCAATATATCAGCAATTTTAATATTGGAAGTAGCTATACTTTGCAATATTCACAGCATGACCCTGCTACAATAAGTCAAGATCTTGTTGTAGCACTTGCAAACGGTGCACCACCGGACATCATTCTATTTTCTTCAGAGCTTTTCGCGCAGTTTCGTGACAAACTCTATACCGTGCCATACGCAGCATATTCTGAGCGCACATATCGCGATACTAATATTGATGGAGCACAAGTATTCTTAACAAAGGATGGTGCAGTCGGGCTACCACTCATAGTCGATCCGGTGGTTGTTTACTACAACAAAGATCTCATTGCACAGGCATCGTTTGTCATTCCGCCCGAGACCTGGGCAAACCTCCAGCAATCAGTCCCGCTTCTTACCAAGCGTGATAGTCGCAACAACATCACCCAGTCTGCGGTTGCACTTGGTACAGCACAAAATATCGCCCATTTCAAAGACATTCTTTCGACACTTTTTATGCAGACTGGAGCGAGTGTTGTCGCGTACAACCCAGTATCTGACTCATACAATGCGTCATTCGGCAATGAAGCTAGTACCGCAACAGTCCCTGCGGTGCAGGCGCTCGACTTTTATACCAGTTTCTCAAATCCGACCAATACCAACTATTCATGGAATAACGCGCTTCCGAACAGTCTCGATTACTTCCTCGCAGGCAAATCCGTGTTTTATATCGGACGGGCAAGCGAGCTCTTTGCAATACAAGCGCGCAATCCTAACCTCAACTTTGATGTTTCAGAAGTATTCCAGACCGATGCGAATGCTCGACCGATCACATTCGGATCATTCATTGCGGTCGGTATGCTCAAGAACGCACCAAACCCAGTCGCTGCATATGCTGCGATGCAATACCTCTCGAGTGCTACGAGTATTGATGCCTTCTCAAAAGCATTCTCACTTCCTCCGGTACGACGTGACCTCTTGCTGGTTGCGCAGTCCAACCCATATGTTGCAATATTCTTTAAGGCAGCACTTTCTGCATTTGCATGGCCTGATCCACACCCAGCGCAGTCTGATGAAGTCTTCCGTACTATGGTCACCGATGTCACCAGTGGTAGAAGTACGGCCGACAGTGCGCTGTATGATGCGAGTAAATCCTTATAGGGTATATATATGAAACGATACATGTACAAAATATTATGCATAGTCGCACTGCTTGGTGTATACGCTCCATCGGCATACGCAGACCAAGGCTTCAAGGGTGTGTTTGTAACTAAACAAGGAACAACACAGGCAACAGTGACCGCTACGGCACTCTTTGAACTCACTGGGTCTATCTCTGTGTACAAACCTGGGCAGCTTGCACCTATAAAAGTATGTTCACCGATCTCATTTCATACCGGTGTTCCTGCGAGCTGTGTTGTTGGTGGTCTAACCACAGGTATCACCTATGCTGCGATTGCGCAGGGCACTACATCAAATGGTCAAACTACATACAAAAATGATCCACCACTACAGTTCACCATGGGCACTGCAACACCACCGGTGACTCCGACTACCAATACCAATACACAGAATTCTCAAACTCAAAATGGGGGTATACAGCAAACTGCATCGACAGCCACAACGCTCGGCAACGGCAGTACGACACTGACGACTACCACTACGAGTACTGCGACCGATCAATGTCATGATGGCAAAGATAACAATGGTGATGGCAAGGCAGATCAGTACGGTGTAGATATTCCTGATCCAGCAACTGGTAAGACTGATGGCATCATTGATCTTGAGCCAGACCCGAGCTGCTTTTCTCCAACTGCAACACAGGAAGCGAACGATGATGTAGTGAGTACTATCATTCCATGTACTGACAAATGTACCTTTAGTGATGTGTTTCGGCTCCTCAACAACATCATCTCATTCTTCTTTACGACACTGCTCATTCCAATCTTTATCATCATCCTCATGTATTCGGGGTATCAGTACATTGCAGCGCAAGGGAATCCAAGCAAGATCGCAAACCTCAAGAAAATTCTTCGCAATATTGCGCTTGGTATCATCATCGTACTCTGTGCATGGCTGGTCGTTCGTACGATCATGCTTGCGGTGCTTAACGAAGATTTTAAGAAGAGTAGTATAGAGTTTCTCGGAAACTAACGGTATACTATCACTATGAAATATTCTATCCGCACCACGCTCGCGACTGTATTGATTGGGATAGTAGTTCCCGTATCGAGTGCATATGCGGCGGTATTTACTTGTCCAGCACAATCTATTCAGGTGACCACTGCGCAACTAACAGTAGCTGTTGATACTGGCTCAATGAATGACTACAGTGTCGGACTAATGCCAGCGCAGACTACCACAGCACTCATATCCCCGTCATCTCTGGGTAGTGGTACTGTTGCAGGAAGTGCGAAATTTGGATTTACTGGCTTGCAACCATCGACTGGATATCGTACCTTTGCAACCCAGAATGGCATCATACTCAATGAAATCAAGGGCTGTGGATTTACTACTCGAGCTGAGACGACACTGGCTACTACTCCAAATTCAACAACGACCACCACTACACCGAACTCTAGTTCCAACCCATTTCGCATTGCGGTTACAAGTGCGACCACAACAGCAAGTATTGTCGTTACCTCGACTCTTACAATGCAAACAACGGGTAATATATTTGTACTGAAACCAGGTACGGATGTCACACTTACGTGGTGTGATCCAATGCCGTTTCCTTCAGGAATTGCTGCAAATCCGTGTCCAGTCGACAGTCTTACTCCTGGTACGACATATAGTATAAAGATAACTGCCAAGGATCAGGCGGGGCGTGAGTATACCGGTACAGGCCAGTTTACGACCAAGGGGACTGGAACTGCACAAGGAGGTGCAACAACTAACAATACAAACACTAGTGGGTCACAGGCAGGTCAAACTGCTGGACAAGGTGGCGGTGTATTTGTTGCAACATCAAACTCTAACACCAGCTCTGGATCTTCAAACGGTTCTAGCCCTTCATCATTTCAACTCGATGTTCGCCTCAAAAATCCGCTCAAAGTAAATACCATCAAGGACGCCGTGAAGTTCTTCGTCGATACACTCATCAAGATTGCGATTCCATTTATCGTTATCTTCTTTATCTGGGCAGGTCTCAAGTTTGTTTTGGCGATGGGTAACCCGACCAAGATTACCGAAGCAAAGAAAATGTTTTGGTACACCATCATCGGTACGCTACTTATTCTCGGTGCGTGGGCTATCACGAACGCTATTATTGGTACGATTAATTCCATTACGAGCTAGATATGAAATATATTATTATTGCACTTACCCTTATATTTACCCCCTACCACGCACAGGCGGCTATGTGTGACCCTGTAACAAAAGACACTGCAGATGTTTGTTGTTCAGGAGTTCAAGCAGGGGACCAAAATGCATACAACTGTTTTGTTTATAATGGAGGAACTCAATACGGCACCCAAGGATCTTCAGCTGCAAATTCTAATCAGACAGTATATTTTGACCCCAGTCCTATTACCCCTCCAGAGGAGGCTCCGGGTGTAAATACTTCTTCTGGGCAACTAAACACATCATCAGGAGCATTTCCGACAGGGCATGACCCGATCCCGGGTACTATAAACTCATTACCTACAGGCGCAATAAACGATGTTGCCGCAGAACACCAAGACCCTATCGTTGCAACCCCAGCTTCGGGATCCTCACAGCTTGCACAGTGTAGTAGTATCAAGTTTCTCTCACTCCTGGACATCCTCATCTGGATCAAGTGCATCATTGTGATCGCTATCATCCCGCTCATATTTACTGCAGCACTTGCGTTCTTCCTCTGGGGAGTGATGAAGTTTATTGCA
Source organism: uncultured Candidatus Saccharibacteria bacterium (assembly GCA_964387755.1). GTDB lineage: Bacteria > Patescibacteriota > Minisyncoccia > Phycocordibacterales > UBA9973 > UBA4124. The sequence goes on from CAYLWR010000043.1 coordinate 10,004, forward strand.
GCATCAGACTCTACCAAAAAGAAAGAAGGCAAGAACTTTATGATCGCAGGTCTTATCGGACTCTTTGTCATGACGAGCCTCTGGGGGCTCATCAACATCGTAAGCAACACACTCGGCACCGGATCTGTAGTACCAGTCCTTCAAACAAGTTCTCTTAAGAAAAAATAGACTTCCAAGAGAATCTGTGTGGTATACTTCTGTCATACCCGGCTTCTATTACCAGGTAATTAACACTAACGTATTATTATGAAAAAATCAGTCCTTATTTTATTTAGTGCTGTACTTCTCGCTCCAGCTCTTTCATTTGCGCAAGATTTCCATACAGGATATCTTGATCAGATTGTGATTGCAGGAACTGGCTGGCTCAACACTTCGATCACCGTCATCATGGTGCTCATGACGCTCTGGTTCTTGATCGGTGTATTTCGTTACATTGCAGAAAAGGATCCAGGCAAACTCGCTGACAAGCGCAAGGTCATGCTCAATGGTCTCATCGGACTTTTTGTTGCAGTATCTGTCTGGGGCATCATCCGTATCGCGGGTAACATTGTTGGTACCACTGGTAACAACAGCCCAGTCAATATCGTCTGTCCTCCAGGTATGAGACCAGGTACTGGCTCAACAGCTGGTACATGTGTTCCTGGTATCTAGCCTATGCATCTGTTCGCGTATGCTGACTCTGTGGACGATCTCTTGTTCAAACTCAATGACAAGATTCTCAATCCAGCGATAGAGTTCGCATTCATTATTGCGCTTGTGGTCTTCCTCTGGGGTGTCACTGACTATATCCGTGGCGCCGCAAACGAAGAAAAGCGCAAAAAGGGAAGAGATCATATGCTCTGGGGGATCATCGGATTCGTTATCATGTTTGGTGTCTTTGGTATCATTACCATTCTTGTCCGAACATTCGGTATAAATGGTGCCACTATCAACAACGAACAACAAACATTCCAAGCCCCTCCTCTCACTGAGCTCAAGTATCCCAACTAGAACATAAAAAAAGCCGGACTTCTGTCCGGCTTTTTGGTTATCTATCGCTATTTAGTTATTAGTTATGTGCTATGTACATTTCGTTATTTTCATCCAACACTATTGGTGCAGGACTATATACGAATGCTTGTTTGTCACTAATCCACTTTATAGTGTAGAGACCATCTTTGTATGTACCATCTGACTCACGCGCTGTGTCCAAATGAAAGTTCACCTTTGCACGCCCAGCTGATGTACGCTGAACGCGTATCTGGCAATGCTTGGATGGATCTGTACATGAAGTTAGCTCTACCATTATGGTTTTACCGATTTCTATAGGATAGAACGATCCTGATAAGCTGCCCCATGTTAC
>CAYLWR010000044.1:0-3991 GCA_964387755.1 uncultured Candidatus Saccharibacteria bacterium
CCTAGAGATCGCTGATGCACAACGTCGCGGTATTGATGTAATCCTCACTGATCATCACCAGCCACTTCCAGAATTTCCTGCAGCATACGCAATCATCCATCCTAAAAAGGGGGAGTATGCGAATCAAGATCCGTGCGGCGCTGCCGTTGCATGGTATTTCGTATGCGCATTTCTTGAGCGACATAGAACCGAGTTTGGGATAGCGGAAGGATGGGAGAAGTGGCTGCTCGACCTTGTCGGCTTTGCCACACTATCGGATATGGTGCCGCTCACTGGAGAAAATAGAATGCTTGCGTACTATGGACTTCATGTCATGCGCAAAACGAGGCGATGTGGAGTGCGGATGCTCCTTGAGAAAAATAGTATCGATCTATCTCGTCTCACTGAGACAGACCTCACGTTCACTGTTGCGCCTCGACTCAACGCCGCATCGCGCATGGATACGCCAATGCTCGCATTCGAACTTCTCTCAACGGACGATGTCCGTCGTGCGAGTGAAGTTGTTGCAGCGCTCGATGAGATCAATACGCTGCGCAAGACGCTCGTTGCACAGATTACAAAACATGCGCATGCAAGTATCGATCACCGAGCGATCACAGGCAATCTGGGTGAGATCGTGGTGGTTGGCAATCCCGAGTGGCGTCCCGCAGTGCTCGGCCTTGTCGCAAACAAACTTGTCGAAGCCTATGGCAAAAGTTTCTTTGTTTGGGGTGAGGCAGGGGACGGCACGATCAAAGGCTCATGTCGGATGATTGACGAGCATCATGCCGCACTTCTCTTTCAGGCGCTTCCTGAGGGGATGGTGCTGCACGCGGGAGGACACCAAGCCGCAGGAGGATTCTCCGTGCATAAAGAAAAGATTCATTTCCTCGAAGAGGCACTCAACGCAGCGCTCGCATCTGTATCGTATGCTGGTTCAGCTGAAAACGAACTTGATCGTATCACACTCGCGCTTGCATCTACAAGCACTCGACACCTTGCTGCTGTTAGGAAGTTTGCACCATTTGGTGTTGGGAATACAGAACCACTTTTTCTATTTGAACGCGTCGTAGTACTCAGTACCAAAATGTTTGGGAAATCCAAAGAGCATCTCGAAGCTGTCGTACAGGACAATACGGGCACGGCAACCGCCTTTACTTTTTTTGCATCAGATGAACTTAGAGAAAAAGTAAAAAAGGACGCAACTGTTTCAATCATTGGTACGCTTGAGGCGGGCTGGAGAGGAGGAGTGAGAGTGCGAATACAGGAAGTGGTGTAATTATTTCTCCTCCAATAGTTTCAAAATCTTATCGAGTTTGTTTTCTTCGATGGCGTCGAGGCGGCGCATGAGTTGCTCGATTTCTTCTTTTGCGGCAACGTTGGTCTCGTAGTCATTCTGCACCTGCGCGCGATCACGCTGTGCGGCGCGGTTTTGACTCATCATAATGATCGGTGCTGCATACGCTGCTTGTGTTGAGAATAGGAGATTGAGAAGGATGAATGGGTATGGGTCCCAGTGTTGGATAAAGCCGATCACATTGCAGGTCATCCATACCCCAACAATAATCGTTTGGATAATAATAAACCGCCATGATCCCATGCCATTTGCCACAGTATCAGCAACACGTTGTCCAAAGGTTCGTTCGCTACTTAGTTTCTCGTTAAGGTTGCGTACTTCACGGACCTTGCGTGCGGCTTGTGCGTACATTTCTTTTGTTGTTTGTTCCATAGTACCCTAATGATACTGCTATACTGTGCGGATGAAAAGCGAAAAAGTGAGCGTATATACCGACGGCGCATCGCGGGGCAATCCTGGTCCGGGCGGATGGGCAGCTATTGTGATTGGTGAGGATAAGGTCGTCGAGCTCGCTGGTGCAAAAAAGCCAGCGACTAACAACCAGATGGAACTTGAGGCAGTGATCCAAGGTCTCGCCTATATAGAAAAAAAGTTCGGCAAGGCGAGTGTCGAACTTCACGCAGACTCTCGATATGTGCTACACGGCATTGAAAGCTGGATCGATGGATGGGTGCGAAATGGTTGGCAGACAACGGCAAAGAAGCCAGTCGAAAACAAAGCACAATGGATGAAGCTCATGAAGCTACGAGATCAGTTTGGTCGGTCTCTTGCGCTCAACAAAGTCGATGGACACTCAGGACATCTCTATAACGATCGATGTGACGAACTTGCAGTTCTAGCAGCGCTTGGCAAAAAGCCAAAGCTGTTTGTCGGAAGTGTAGAAGACTATGCAGAACAACTCGGTACCACTCCGCCGAAGTCTCCACTAAAGAAATCTAGTAGTACAAAAAATAAAGGCACTGCGTATTCATATGTGTCACTGGTTGGAGGCAAGGTCTATATAGATAAAGACTGGGCGACCTGTGAGAAACGTGTGAAAGGGAAGAATGCAAAATTCAAAAAAGTATTTTCAAAAGCAGAGGAGACTGATCTTGTGCAAGACTACACACTCGCAAGTTTGTTGTAATCAGAAATTTTATATTTTCTTGAGGCTGAGTTGTTAGCATATCTCTATGCTCGAGCTCGCAACCATTCTGCTGACCATTGGTGCAATGCTGTACCATGTGTTTCATATTGATGTTGCAGTCATTGGGTTTGTTGGAAGCTGCATTGTACTTGTCTGTCTTGTGATTGTGAGGACGCGACAGGGATTACTTGTGGGTCTACTCATGGGTACGATGCTGTTCTTGGGCGCACTCAATATGTGGCGAGTGGATGCGCCGACTGATCTGCATATCTTTGGCAGGCGCGCATTTGATGCGCAAGTAGTATCAGTCAATCGCCAGCTCGACAAGACAAGCATCGTCGTTATAGACCAAACGTATCACAAACAGCTACAAGTTTCGGTACTGGGTAGAGCAGCGGTGCTTCCTGGAGATCGACTCACTGTGCGTGGCGAAGTTGCTCCTCCCGAAGACTTCGTGACAGACACCGGCCGAATATTTGGGTATGAAGCCTATATGAAGAGCAAGGGTGTGGTAGGACTCGTGCGACAGGCAACGCTTGGTCCAGTGACCTCACATAGGTTCTCTCTTGCGAGAATTCCAACCATTGTGCGGTATGCATTCGCCGATGCCTTTGCGACGTATGTTTCATTTCCATTTGATGGCGTGCTTGCAGGGATGACGGTCGGGTATCAAGGAGGACTGCCGGACTATATTTCAGACCTCTTCCGCAATACTGGAGTGCTCCACGTCCTCGTGCTCTCTGGGTACAACATCACGCTACTTGCAGGATTCCTTGCGATACTCCTCAAGAATCTACCATTCAAACTTCGAACCTTTATCACAATCGTTGCGATACTTATGCTGGTGCTGGTCAGTGGTGCAGGTGTTGCTGCAGTCCGTGCAGGGATCATGGGCGGCATCGCAGTCTTTGCAGGGCTCTCGATCAGAACATATCAGCCATTTCGCGCGCTTATCGTTTCATATCTTTTCTTTTTCTTACTCTCACCAACGTCGATATTCGTCGATCCAGGATTTCATCTCTCGTTTCTTGCGACACTGTTTATGATCCTTGTGCTTCCCAAAGTTGAACTGTTGTTTCAATGGCTACCTCAGACGAAAGGTATTGATCTGCGAGAACTCATCATGCTTGCCTTCTCTGCGCCGATATTTATGCTGCCGTACATGATGTATTTCTCGGGGAACTTTCCACTCTCATCTCCGTTTGCAAATATCTTGTTTGCGATTGTAACCCCAGGTATCATGATGGGCGGCATTGTGCTATTTGCACTATCTTGGATCACGCCAGTTGCAACATTCATCGGTACGCTTATCTCATGGATAGGTGCGCTCATACTTCGCATGCTCGAGTGGTGCTCGCATATCTATATATGGAACACCCCACCAATCTCGTGGTGGGGTGTGAGTTTGATTTATAGTGGTATCTTGTACCTAGTATTTAAACGAGATATTAGCTCGTACCTTTTGCAGCTGTATACAAGGCTTCGACAGCGGACCAATTGAGAGAAGTAAAGAAATCATCAACGTACTG
>CAYLWR010000045.1:0-2940 GCA_964387755.1 uncultured Candidatus Saccharibacteria bacterium
CAATGCACTACTGCCCAAAAAAGTTCTGGTTGATAAAGTTGTCGAACTCCGAACCACGATCGAGAGTTATGAAGCAGAGCTCGCAACGGCGCGACTCGAGCATGATGAGAATGTGAAGCTCAAAGCAGAACCCGGACGTACTCCGCGCCCAGTGGGAGTACTCGGACACGTCCGAACACTTCCAAACAGAAGCTTCTACGACACATTCATGATCGATGCCGGTACTGATGAGCATATATCTATTGGACAGACGGCGTATGCCTTCGATACCATTGCGCTCGGTAGCGTCAGTGAGGTGACAAGTGATACGGCAACGATCACACTCTTTAGTGCAGCAAATCGCGATACGTCCGGCACGGTGATGGGTAGTGATATCGCAGTGACACTCATTGGTCGCGGTGGGGGAGAGTATGAGGTTCGCATGCCGCGAGATGTACCATTTGAAGTTGGTGGCATCATCGCACAGCAATCAACGCACAGTGCAGTGCTTGCCGAGATCGAACGCATTGCTACCGATCCTCGTGATCCATTCCAGAAACTCTATGCCAAGGCACCAGTAAATCTGCAGGCACTCAAGTGGGTGATTGTGCGGTAGTATGATAATGTAGTTCTCATGCAATTCTCCATTGAGAAAAAACTAGACGGTACCCTTGCGCGTGCAGGTGAGATTATCACTCCAAATGGGGTGATCAAAACACCTGCATTTGTGACGGTGGGTACCAAGGCGACGGTGAAAGCCATGACTAGCGAGCAGATACGAAGCCTTGGTGCACAAGTCGTGCTTGCAAATACCTATCATCTCTACCTTCAGCCGGGAGCAGATATCGTCGCAAAGGCGGGAGGATTTGGGAAGTTCATGGACTGGCACGGACCGACAATGACTGATAGTGGAGGGTTCCAAGCATTCTCGCTTGGTGCTGCATTTGGCAATAATGTCTCAAAGGTTGCGACAGGCGATGCGGTCTCTGATATTTCTAAGGTGGGTGGCCAGCTTGCAAAAGTGACTGATGAGGGTGTGCGGTTTAAGTCGCACATCGATGGAAGTTACCACCTTTTTACTCCCGAGAGCTCAATGCGTACGCAATGGAAGCTCGGCGCAGATATGATATTTGCCTTTGATGAATGCACGTCACCTACAGCACCATACGAATACCAAAAGAAATCACTCGCACGCACCTACGAATGGGCAAAGCGAAGTCTTGTGGCTCATGAGAAACTTGATGTAGAAAAAAAGCAGGCTCTCTTTGGGGTGGTGCAGGGCGGGAGATTTCAGGACTTGCGCGAGCAAGCAGCGAGGGACCTCGGAGCACTCCCATTTGACGGGTATGGTATCGGTGGATCATTTACCAAAGACGACATTGGTACTGCAGTCGGATGGGTGAATGCAATACTTCCCGAAGAAAAGCCGCGACATCTTCTTGGCATTGGAGAACCGATTGATCTCTTTGAAGCGGTACAAGCTGGGTGCGATCTCTTTGACTGTATCGCACCAACACGCATGGGGCGGCACGGGGGAGTACATACAAGAGATGGACGACTTAATTTAAAGAATGCAAAGTTCGTAAACGACTTCACACCTATCGAAGAAGGCTGTACTTGTTATACCTGTACACATCACACTCGTGCCTACATCGCACACCTCTTCCGCGGTGAAGAAATGACCGCAGCAACACTTGCATCGATTCACAACCTGCATTTTATCTTGAGGCTTGTAGAAAAAATCCGCGAATCAATCCTCAATGGTACGTTTTTGAAATTTAAAAAGGAGTTTGTAGAGAAGTATTATAAGAAATAAAACACCTGCTCATTTCTGAGCAGGTTCAATTTAAAATTTAATTTTATTGATAGGTTTTCCTCTTGGATGACCAAATATTGCTGTAAATACAATTGCAATCACATACATGGCAAGTGAAGCTCCATACAGTTTGGGATTACTGAATGGAATTTCTCCCCAATAATGAAAGGAAATAATTGTTAATGTGTACCCCAACAGAAAAAAAGATAGAACAATAAGATATAAATGTTTCTTTTTCATGTGCTTAATTTTATTTAATTATATATTAAATATTTTGTTTGTCAATATAAGCTTATTTCTATATAATTAAACGATGTCAAAATTTAAACTCTCAGGTCACTACAAACCCGCAGGGGACCAACCCAAGGCTATAGAAGGCCTCATGAAGGGCCTAAGGTCTGGCAAAAAGATGCAGACGCTTCTTGGTGCGACGGGGACTGGTAAGACGTTCACAATGGCGAACATTATTGAGCGAGTGCAGAAGCCCACACTTGTCATCGCGCACAACAAAACGCTTGCCGCGCAGCTTGCCGCAGAGTTTAAGGAATTTTTCCCAGAGAATGCCGTGCACTACTTCGTCTCATACTACGATTACTACCAGCCAGAGGCATACTTGCCGGTGACTGATACCTTTATCGAAAAGGATGCGCAAATCAACAAAGAGATTGATCGACTCCGTCATGCCACAACACAAAGCCTTCTCATTCGCAAAGATGTGATCATCGTCGCATCGGTATCGTGTATCTATGGTCTCGGATCTCCCGAAGAATATGAAAAGACAAACTTCAAAATAGAGAAGGGAATGAAACTCTTACGCACTGAGGCGATGGAGAAGCTTATCTCGATTCATTTCTCGCGCACGACTGCAGACCTTGAGAGCGGTACGTTTCGTGCGCTCGGCAACAAAGTCGACATCATGCCAGTCAACGACACGGTCATGTATCAAATAGACTTCACTGGCAACGTTGTGCAAAGCATTATCAAAATAGATCCCGTCTCGTCAAAAATACTCAAAGACGACGAACCTTTTGTCTATATCTTCCCAGCCAAGCACTTCATCACAAACGTCGATGAAAAGGACCGCGCAGTGCGTGATATCGAGCATGAGCTCGCCCAACAGCTGAAAACTTTTGAGATAGAAGGAA
>CAYLWR010000046.1:0-16100 GCA_964387755.1 uncultured Candidatus Saccharibacteria bacterium
GAGTGGATCCGCATATGAGTACCGTAAGTATTATATTGCCAACATATAATGGTAGCGCATGGATTCGTCGTGCGGTTGATAGTGTTGTCGCACAAAGCTTTATTGATTGGGAGCTTATCATCATTGATGACGGATCAAGCGAGGATATACAGGGCAAGCTCCCGAGTGATCCGCGAATTCGTTATCTAAAAAATGCATCAAACCTCGGTATTCAAAAGACCCTCAACCGCGGCCTTGCGGAAGCAAACGGGCAGTATATTGCACGTATTGATGATGATGACATGTGGAGCGATACGACCAAGCTCGAGCAGCAGGTTGCGTTCCTTGCTGCAAATCCAGACCATGTATTGATCGGTACAGGTGTGGTACTTGTCGATGAAAAGGGAAACGAGCTTAGTAGGTACACTCTTCCTACTACCGATCGATCCATCAGAGCAAAGATACTTAGGAAAAATTGCTTCATCCATTCATCGGTTGTGTTTCGAAATAATGGCGTGCGATATTCTGAAGATACCCAAGTGCGTCATGCCGAAGACTACGAGTTGTGGATCCGGCTAGGTCTCCAAGGTAAGCTTGCAAACATTCCGTCATATAGCATCACATTCACCGCGCGCAAACAATCGCTCACCGGAAGAAATCGTGTAATGCAAGCACGAAAGGTGCTTGCGCTTGTATGGAAATACAAAACTCAGTATCCGTCTGCATTTATAGGTATTCTGATTGCTTTTGCAAGATATATAGGGTTTATAGGACTTACCATACTCCCTGTTCCTACACCATTGTTTCATTGGGTACAGAAAATACAAAAAAGTATGTAGTTATTTGCCAAGTATTGTTCGAATCACTGAGTTTGCAAGTGCCTTTAAAAAGTGAATTTTGATTGTTACAGAGAGTACAATGACTGCTCCGATATTTTTGTGAAGATTGTAGTTTTGAAGGATTTTTCTGCTCATGCGGATACTTTCTCGCACGAGAGGGAAGAGTGTGTTTGGTGTTAGTCTGTATGTTGCGTGAAATCGGTAAAACGCGTTAGCAAGTTCTGGTGCGCCGTCATAAAATACATAGTTCTTCTTGTATGTTTCAAACACGCTTTGTTTGATACGTTCAGCTTTTGTAATTGAATAGTTGGCCCCATGTTCGCGGTAGTGAAGGAGAACCTTTGGAATATTGTGTCCTCGATGTGTATGGACAACTCCCGAAAGAAATGCAAAGTCTTCACAGACAACAAGCGGATAGTGGTTCTGAGTTTCCAAAACTTTTTTTCGGAAGAGTATAGTTGGATGACAAAAGTATGTGTTCGTGAGGTATTTCCATGCGATGACTATACTACGCGAAGGGTGTTTGCGAATTTTCGGCTCTTTATTGTTTCCAAAGGTCTCATACCATGAGCCGACGATAGCTATCTCTGGATGTGTTTGCAGGTAGTCGTACTCGATTTGGAGACGCTCGGGCACATTGATATCATCCGCATCTGCTCGTGCAATGTACTGACCGCGAACATGTGATAGTGCGCAGTTGAGCGCACCCGCGAGACCCTTCTCGTGCGTATTTGTGAAAACGAGAATGCGTGTATCGTTCGCACAATAGCGGTCCGCGATAGTACGACTCCCATCTGTTGATGAGTCATCAATAATGATAAGCTCCCAGTCGGTGTATGTCTGTGCGATGATACTATCGATCGATTCCGCAAGAAATGTCTCTGCGTTGTAGACCGGCATGATGATGGAGATGGTTGGTTTGTTATCCATAGCGTTTAAGGGCAGCAAATGCTCGCTTCCGAAGATCAGGGGTGCTGAGTACATGTATAAGTGAACTCATACATGCAAGAACAATCAATCCTTTTGCATGAGAAAAAAGCTTTTTTCGACTAGTAGTAGAAAGTGATTTTTTTGCTATAGAAAAACCATCAAGACGTGGCAATCGACGAATGATGTTAAATATGATCTTGTCTCCCCACAATGGCGGGATAGGGTATATACCATCAATAGCTGGTAACCATTTCTCGATAAACACACAGTCTTGTTTGATAAGGTGCAATATGTTGTTTGTCTGATTTTGCATATGCCGTCGAATCGCAACGAGTACTTCATTGATATAATCTATAGGAAATTGTTCTGCAATCCGCAGCCACATGTCCCAGTCTTCGCCGACACGAAGCGTCTCATCAAACACCCCTACTGCATCAAATACAGATTTCTTGATGAGTACATTGCTTGAACTCCCCAAGATCATGTTGCGCTCAAGTAATCGTGCAAATACATTGCCGCGCATCTGTGGATCTATCGGTACCGTAGGGATGTCAGGTCGATCCACGCCATTGGTACCTATATTTTTATAGTTTGCATATACAAGTCCAAGCGCAGGGTTTTGCTCAAATAGTTGTATTTGTTTTTCAAGTTTGACCGGTTCCCAACGATCATCTGCATCAAGAAATGCGACAAATGGGGCGGTAGCCTGTGCGAGGCCTGTGTTGCGTGCAGCGTTAGGGCCGGCATTTTTTTGCGAAATATAGACGAGCGGGATTGAAGAGGTATAGCTTTTCACAATATCTTCTGTATGGTCAGTTGATCCATCATTTATCACAATGATGCGCGCCGGTTTGTACGTTTGTGCTTCGACTGATTTTATTGCGTCAATAATAAACGCTTCGGCATTATATGCCGGAATGATGACGTCGATTGTATAGTCAGTTAGTACCATGGTGAGATGTCGATAATCTGCTTGTACTGGTCGACCGATATCTCAGGAAGTGTTTCGTTATAAAAAATCTTACAAAAGAGTGCGTACCGATCAAGTGACGCGTCGACGTAGGACTTTGCAATGTTTTTTGCGGCGTCGGGATGATGATAGAAGTTCATACCACTACCAACACAGGAAAAGTGAACCAGTTTCTTGCCAAAGTCGAGCTTGTACTTAGTAGGGAAGTCATTGAGTTCTTTGAACACATTGCTGCGCTTGCCGAAATAATCGCAGCCGCCGACATCGTCAAAGTCAAGATGATAAATACTCGCGCCATTTTTGATCATGTCAAACATGATAGGATCAAAGAAGTCTATGGTTGGGAAAGGGAATGGGTTGTAGGTGCCATGGATCATCTGTGCGAATGTACTCATTCTGTATGAACCAAAGAGGTGCTTGAGCTGCCATTTCATTCGACGTGCCATCTGTATCGGTGAAAGAGTGATACGTTGTTTGAACCATGAAGAAATAGAAACTTTGCCATATAGATAGTGTGGTGAAATACGATCTTTGTTCCAAAGCGTGCAGTTGGTCTGGCAGATATCAGCAAGGTGCGCAACTTGCGTATTGTGGTGCGGATTGTGATGATAGTTGCGGATAGGGCCGATGAGATCGTACTCGGGCGTGAGTGCGATCATTTCATCTATAATGTTTTGGCGAAATATCACATCACTATCAACATGGAGCATGTAGCTAGTAGGGCAGTGTTTGATCACATGTTCCCAAAGGAGCGCCGTGCCGACGTGGCCATGCTTGTACGCAGGAAGGATATGTGTGGGCACTTCTATCAATATGTTGTGTTCATGCGGGACAAGGTGCGCGAAGTCTTCCTTGGTCCCGTACACGTATACCTTGTAGTTGTGATACTTGTGAAAAGAATCAAGTGCGACACGACCAATCTTGCCGCAACCAACTATCTCCGTGAAAATATAGACTTGATCTTTCGCCATACTCGTTTGATACCCTTCACTATACTTGATTCAGATTCTGGGGCAAGCGTCCTTAGGCTGTTCTCTTTGTGGTGTGGTAGGTTGTTTGCGTAGGCAGTCAGCATCGGGAAGAGCTGATAGTTGTTGAGGATACTCTGCTTTGCATGCGCGAGTTTTGTTACTGAGCGCTCATAGGTATCGTGTGCGATGAGATTTTGAATAGTTCGGAGCGCTTCTTGTGGCTTTGTGATATCGATAGGAGTAATCATCTCAGAGGAGAAATACTTCTCAATATTGGGCGCGCCATAATAGATCGGATACGACTCCCCGAGAAAGGCGTCAGCCAGTTTCTCAGTCCAGTAGTCATCGTAGCTACTGTTTTCGATCACGATGTGGTACTTGTACGGTGCAATCGCATCCCACTTGTCTTCAACTACTTGGTCGATACCAAAGATATCGATCTGGTCTCCGAGCGCTTGCTTGAGGAACTTTGCAAAGGCATATCGTCGTCGGTGCCCTTTGGTGAAGCGTTTGTTTGAGACAATAAGTGAAAGCAATTTCGTTTTGGTTGGTGTAGGAAGCGACATGAGTTCGTCATATGTTTTCTCATACGCGCTACTCTCGGCGGCTCGCATGTTGTGTCCCACCCACCACGGAAGCGCCTGTTGAGTATGTATGACGTGAGGATGTTTGATATTTTGGCAGGTCAGCACCGCATCAAACTGATCAGTAAATTTCTTTGCATATGTTTTCACGCTCGGCGGTTCATTGGTAATAAAAAGTGTCGCTCCATCTGGGCATCGTGTGTGCTCAGTCTTTGCAAGCCCTCCATACACTACCCAAAGGTCACACGTAGCTACGTCTGTGTTAATAAAAAATTCGCAATTCTCCCAGACTGGCTTCAAACCGGGTGCTTGCTTGATGAACGGCGTGCCGCCGGTCGCGGTTGAAAGTTTTATTTTCTTAGTTTGCATTGCGAGTCCAGCTTTCCCAAACAAAGGGGTAGTGATACGTACGAGTATGGGTACGGGCGAGCGCTTCTTGAATGGCAGTCATTCGCGGCAAGGCATTCGGTACGAAGTCATGGAACTGCACTTGAATATGGTCGATGTCTTTGATCTTGTTTGTACGAATAAGGTCTTCGAGCAGGGGATATTCGCCGCCTTCGATATTGAGCTTGATGAGTGTTGGAGTACCGAGCTCTGCCGCGACACTACTTGCACTGCGGAACACTGCTTGCTCACTTTGTGTATCGCTGACGAACGTTGATGCGCGATCGCCAGTCAGCGAGATTGATTCGGCTGCATCATGATCCGAGAGGCCATAGCGATGGACAACTATGTTGGGATTTTTTGCAAAGCGGTGCGTGATCTCATCGGCAAATGCCTGTACGGGTTCAAAGATATGAATTGTTGGCCGGTACTTTGCGAATATATCGCTTGCCCATTGTCCTTCGTATCCACCGACATCCCACACAGTGTCCTTGGGACGGAGTTCGTAAGTGAGTCTGAGTGTCTTGTCGCCCCTGATTGCTTCCCATTTCGCGACAGTTACTTCACGTGCAGTTTTTTGTGGAGGGAAGAAGTGTCGATATATTTTTTGCAAGAGTGTGGTGATAGTGTTCATAGTATAGTACTTCCTTCATTCCATAGTGCGCTGTCTACAAATATGGTATTCACGTAGGTATCAGCATATACGATATACCCCTTTTCTTTCAAGAAGGCGATCAGTGACATATTCTTTTCGAATACGTGGTTGTCTGATTGGGTAACTGTTTCAATACAAAAAATCTTTGGGCGATACTTCGTGAAGTCTATGCCTCGAACGATCGCCTCGTCCATCCCCTCGGTATCGATTGAGACAATATCGAGGTAGTTCTGATACGCAGCAAAGAGTTCATTGATCCCAACTACTGGTACGTGTTCGATCCGCTCGATTTTTTGCGCGCCGTACATATGCGGAGCGTTGATCGTCTGCACTGCGTCTTCTTTTGAAAAGGTGTTCATGGTCTGTGCAGTGAGTACGTAGTAGGGAAGTGGTTTATCACTTGCTGTTGGGCCGATACCTATTGCTCGGACGATATCCTTGGGGCGTTTCTTTGCGATTGCTCGCGCGAGATCTGGGCTCGGTTCGACACAGATACCTGTTGATCCTTGGCTGTAAAAGAAATAACTGTTGCTCAAGTTTGTCGCATGATGTGTACCGATATCGATATAGCAAGGGTGAGCGATGCCGATCGTCTTGCAGAGTCCATCGATGATGATATCTTCACCATACTGGGCATATGTTTTTTTGCCGGATGAGGCAAAAAGGTTTTTGATAAGTCGTGTTACTGTTTCCATGGAAGTTTGGGTGCGAGAATACCAGGACGTCGCTGGTTCCAATACGGATGATCACCAAAGTCTCGCTGGATATCGACCATAACACTCGGATTACCTTTTCCTGGTTCAAAGAACCACTGCTTGCCGTGGATACCGCCGATGATCTCGATTCGATACGTGCCAGTGTTCAACACTGAAATAGGAAGTTTTGATGTGAGGGTATTTTCTCCAATGAACAGTGGCGGAACAGGTTCTACATCGGTTTGGTATGACCAGTACAGTAATTCTTCATTCTCATCAAAGAGCGCGTAGCCGATCGTGAGATCTGGTGTTTCCTTGTGCAGTGTTCCTTGGATTGTCACCGTCATATCATCGCCTGATCCAGCAACCTCAAGTCGCTTTGGCTCGAAATATTCATGGGTCAGTGTTCCTGGATTTTCCCAGATAGTTTTATTTGTTGCAGTATTTCCAAATCGTGCGTACTGCATGAGTACATCAGTAGTTTCTCCATAGGCGACGACCTGTCCATCATTGATCCAGATCGTCTTCTGACAGATGCGGCGTACTGCATCGAGGTTGTGACTGACGAAGAGTATCGTGCGTCCGGCCTTGCTCGTAACCTCTTCCATTTTGCCGAGGCATTTCTTTTGAAATTCTGCATCGCCCACAGCGAGCACTTCGTCGATGATTAGAATGTCTGGTTCCATGTGTGCAGCCACTGAGAATGCGAGGCGCACGTACATACCACTTGAGTACCGCTTCACTGGTGTATCAAGGAATTTCTCAATCCCGGCAAACGCAACGATCTGATCAAACTTCGCAGCGATTTCTTTACGGCTCATCCCGAGGATCGCCCCGTTGAGGAAAATATTTTCACGCCCGGTGAGTTCTGGGTGAAAGCCAGTACCAACCTCAAGGAGACTACCGACGGTTCCCCGCAACACGATCTCACCAGTCGATGGGGGGGTGATCTGCGAAAGGATCTTGAGTAGTGTTGATTTGCCTGCACCGTTTTTGCCCACAATGCCGATCACTTCACCAGGACGTACAGAAAATGATACATCGCGGAGTGCCCAGAACACTTCTTTTTTTGTTCTATTTTTTTTAAAAAGATTGGCGGCAGTATCGCGCAGCGTCAGATACGATCCTTTGTCATGTCGGATCGTGTATTTCTTGCCGAGGTTTTTTACTTCAATGATAGGTTGCATATAACTAAATGATATCTGCGAAATACCGCTCTGTTTTTTTGAACACGTAGAGCCCGATCGCAAGGACAAATGCTGTCGCAAGGAGCGAAATACTGATAAGAGTCCAGTTGAGTACAGTTGTACCAAGGAGTGCAGCTCGAGCGCTTTGAATGACTCCCATCATAGGGTTGAGCGCGAGGATCCATGAGTACTTTCCAGCAATACCTGCTGGATAAATAACAGGAGTTACAAAAAGCAGGAGTTGAATGAAAAAGGGAAGAATATACCGCACATCACGATACTTCACGTTCAGTGCGGCGAGTATCAGTCCAAGCCCGATTGATGCCATGAATGTTATGAGTAGTAGGAGCGGAATAAGGAACAGGCCTCCGAGATGTGGAGTATAGCCATAGTAGACCATCAGTCCGATGAGAATAATAGTTCCGATTAGGAAATCAATAAACTGTGTGATGACGCTCGAGATCGGAAGCGCAAGGCGAGGGAAGTATACCTTGGTGATGATCGATTGGTTCGAGATCATCGTGTTGCTCGTATCAAGGAGTGCTCCAGAGAAGAACTGCCAGAACAATAGTCCCACGTAGACAAAGATCGGATATGGCACGCCGTCAGACGGGACCTTGGCGAGTGTACCGAAGAAAATACTGAACACGACCATGGTAATAAATGGCTGAAACACTGCCCATGCCACGCCGACTGCAGTTTGCTTGTAGCGAACCTTCAGATCTCGCCACGTAAAGAAATAGAGGAGCTCTCGGTAGAGCCAGAGTTCTCGGATGTCACCGAAGCTAATCAGTTTTTTGGGTCTGATGACTGTGTAGACGGATTTCACAGTCTCACGATAGCATTTTTGAGCCTGTTTTACGAGTTAATGCGTAAAAATAATCTGTAGTGTCTTGAGCACGATTCCGATATCTAGGAGCGGAGATTTATTTTTCAGATAGTACAAATCATACTCAAATTTTTCTCGAGAATCCGTAATGGTACGGGCATAGCGGTATTTGATCTGTGCCCAGCCGGTAAATCCTGGTTTGATGGTGTGGCGCAGATAGTAGTAGGGGATCTGTGCTTCAAGCGTCGCAACGAACTCAGGACGCTCTGCGCGTGGACCGATCGCAGCGAGGTCGCCTCGGAGTATGTTCCACATTTGCGGGACTTCATCCAGATGTGTTTTGCGCAGTATATTGCCGACTGGAGTGATACGCGGATCGTTCTGACCAGCCCATGTTGCTCCATTTGTTTCAGCTAAGCCGTCCTTGCTGAGCGCCTTCATACTGCGGAGTTTGTACATACTAAATACCGTGCCGTCTTTACCAACTCGATGTTGTTTGATGAATACTGGTCCGCCATCTTCTGCCCACTTTGCACATCCACCAATCAGAAGGAATGGAGACGTGATGACAAGTACGAGGGACGCACCGATGATCTCAAGTACTCTATAGATGATATATCGCGCAGAGGTGGATTGGTTGTTGAGGTAGGCGAGTGCTCGCTCCTCAGTCATGAGTTCAACGGGGATCTTGGTCAAGATGAGTTCGTATGCCTCAAATATGGAAAGCGGCTGCGCGCCACAGCTGCGTGCGTAGGTGATGAGTGTCTGCGCAGCAACCCCGTCCGCGATGACAATATCAACCTTTTCTGTTGTAGGAGGAATAGTAGGGTAGCTTCCGACGATTTTGCCAATGTTCGGACTTCGCTTGAGTTCTTCGCGAAGCTCATGCATATGGACACTTTCTCCAACGAGGACGATCTTGCGTACAAAACGTTTCGTAAAGAGTACATAGCACCCCCGACGCCAAAGAATGATGAGTACGGTAGTAAAGACTGCGACAATCGCAAGGTTGGTCTTTGGACTAATACCGACCGGAGACCAAAGATAAAAGAAGACGATACCAAGGAGGGTGTTGCTCGCCATTGCAGCAAAGATAAGTCCGATGTTGCGTGGATTGGGATTGATCCGGCGCGCGGTGTAGAGATCAAAGACAAAGAATACAACAAGCCATAACACAAAGAGTGCTGCAAAGAGTTGAAACTGTGATGACGTGCGAGAGAGGAACGTATCAAAGCGAAGCGCGCTCATGAGATAAAAGGCACCGATACACGCAGCAAAGTCGCCGAGCATGAGGGTAAGCTTTTGATTTGAAAGCATTGAAATATTATATGATATTTTTTGATTTTGTATAGTATCTTGCAAAGATTTATGGGAGGCATACACTTGTGGGTATATGGAACAAACAGAACAACCAACCAAGAACAAACGAGGTATTGTTATCAGTATTATTGCTATTGTAGTCGTGATTGCGATTGCAGTCTTTGCTATTCCAAAGAAAGCAGCGACACCTACTCCTACTGACTCTAGTGCCGATGTAGGCTGCAAGCCAGGCTATCTCTTTAGCGAAACAACCGGTAACCCTTGCCCACAAGCAGCAGCAAATGAAACTCCGGTAGGTGCTCCTAGTGCATACGAAGCAGCACTCAAAGACTACGCAGGCAAACTCGTTGCATTTGATGGCAGTTGCAAACAGGTTTCGGGTATCAATAGCTCGATCCCAGCAGGTACTCGCATCCTCGTTGCCAACAACTCTGACAAGACGATCAAGCTTTCAGTCGATGGCAAGAGCGAGACACTCGACGGCTATCACTACTTCACAACGACTATCAAGGCCAAGGGTGCAGTAAAGGTAAGTTGCGAGAACAAAGACGCTGCGACGATCAACGTTCAATAATTCATAATATAAATTATGGAAAAAAACCGCCCACAAGGCGGTTTTTGTTTTATACTCAAGACATGCAACAACAATCCCGAAAACTCTGGTTCAAAGCAAAGCGATACGGCTACGGCTGGTACCCGGTGACCTGGCAGGGATGGGGTGTACTCGCACTCTATCTGGCTGGTGTATTTGAAACACACAGAGAAATAGATGGGAACCCACTCTCGTTTTTGATCCGTATTGCCATACTCACGATATTTCTGATTATTATTTGTGCCGCAAAGGGCGAACCTGCACAGTGGCGATGGGGGAAATAAAAAACACCAGATAATCTGGTGTCAAATTTAGATATTTAAAATCTAGTCAATTGTCTTAATTTTTTCTTCCACTACAATGGACATTTCATCAAAAATTTTTTTCATTACGGACAGATTCTGATCGTGTTCGTCTTTGGTCCGCGGTTCGCAAAAAATAGAGTAAAAGTCCTCCGTAGTCGCTAGAACTTTTTGATCGATAAGTTTCTTCGCAGTGGCTTCGAAAATTTCATTGAGATATTTCACCCACTGGATTTCAGAATCCCTATTCAGACCTTTAATTGTAGTTTTGAAGATACTTATGCTTTCGGCATCTTCATAGACCGGCAAAAATGCTGTCTCGTTTTTGGTGTGGATAGCATATTGATGTAATAACTGAATAGCTTTTTGAAAAGCCATATAGTTCTTCGGGTAGATTTTTCTTACTGTTTGAATGAACTTTTCCATAATTAAGATGATTTTTTCCTCATTCTATACAAAAGCCATCTTTTATCAATAATGGTTTGACGAAACCACATTTCCTGCTATAGTACTTCCTGTGTAGATCAAAGACAGCAGGGGGCGCAAGCCTTAATCCGCCAGCCGGCGGACCTGCCGAGGTCGAACTCTCTAGACTACACCCGCCTATTGGCGGTATTTATATTGTTCACTTACAAATTCGTATGGCAATTACAAAAGACAAAAAGGCTTCAATCATTGCTGACTTTGCGGATATGCTCAAAGATGCTCAGTCTGTAGCATTTGTGCAGTTCAACAAGCTCACCGTAAAGGACGCTATTGAACTTCGTCGCAAGCTCCGTGCACAAGGTGTCTCCTACAAGGTAGGAAAGAAGACCCTCATCAAGCGCGTGCTCGCAGATCTCGGTATCTCTGGAGAGCTTCCAGTACTCGAGGGAGAGATCGCAGTCGCCGCAAGTACCGATGCACTTGCACCAGCGCGCGAAATCTACGAATTCCAAAAGACGCACAAAGAGCAAGTGTCACTTGTTGGAGGAATATTTGAAGGGGTGTACAAAGATCAGGCGACGATGATGGCTCTTGCTACCATCCCGCCACGAGAAGTACTCCTTTCTCAGATCGCATTCCTTCTCAAGAGTCCAATGCAGCGTCTGGCAATCGCAGTCAGCGAAGTGGCAAAGCAAAAATAATTAGAAGTTTAGAATATTTAGTATGGCAAAATTTGATTCATTTCTCACCGAGCTCGAAGGAGCATCAGTGATCGAACTCAATGACCTCGTAAAGGCTATTGAAGAAAAATTTGGAGTGTCAGCAGCTGCGGTAGCAGCAGCTCCAGCCGCAGGCGCGAGTGCAGGCGAGGCTTCCGAAAAGGATGCGTTCACTGTGGTACTTGCGGATGCAGGGGAACAGAAGATTGCAGTAATGAAGGTTGTAAAGGAAGCGCTCGGACTTGGTCTTAAAGAAGCAAAGGATCTCGTCGATGGTGCTCCAGCAACACTCAAGGACGGCATGAAGAAAGAAGAAGCCGAAGCCCTCAAGAAACAGATCGAGGAAGCAGGCGGAAAGGTAGAACTTAAATAATTCACCTAAACCCGATAAAACCACCCAGAATATGGGTGGTTTTATCATATTGACTTTTTTGTATATTTAGTATATAATTAGTACAGAATTTCAGAAACGTGATTTCTGAAAATTAAAAACAAAATACACATGAAAAAATTACTTTTTTTGGTTGCTATTACAGTTATTGCATTTTCATCCTGCAAAAAGGATGACATTGTATGGCCATCAGGCGGTACCAACTGTATCAAAGATGTGCCCACAGTGATCGGTACAGGTGTGGTATACACTGGCGACATCTGGGGATCTCCCAACTACGATGTGACCCTGTTTTATCTAAACAAGAGAAATGACGGCACGATCGTTGCCTCATGGCAGGGTACCAGTGGGCTTGTTACTGACTCGTTACCTGCGGTATACGCAGATACCACAGGAGGGCAACCGGCGGGTATGACTAAATTCAATTTCACAGACTTTACTAACAAGGATACTTTGTTAGTAAAAATTTTCGGGTTTGCTAACCCGATCAAAAAGACCTGCCAGCCCTCTCGGGATTCTATACGATGCTACCGCACCGCACCCAAACATGGACGTGCCGTAGGTGATATTATCATCACCGCAGAACCGGGAAGTGAGCATCTGATCTCGCAGATGTATCAGATGGTCGCTCAGTTCGAGCGTACCAAGAAAAAGTAACCAGGCCGCGCCTATGAACCAACCGCTTCATTTACTGGAGCGGTTTTTTACTGTTACAACCTAAAAAGTAC
Source organism: uncultured Candidatus Saccharibacteria bacterium (assembly GCA_964387755.1). Lineage (GTDB taxonomy): Bacteria > Patescibacteriota > Minisyncoccia > Phycocordibacterales > UBA9973 > UBA4124. The sequence goes on from CAYLWR010000046.1 coordinate 12,505, forward strand.
TTGTATGCAAGCCGCAAAGCGCCGTATACTGTGCACACGTTCTAAGTGGAAATGATATGGAGTCACTAGCAAAATTACTGGGGGGAATTCCCCGTGTCAAAATCATGCGTCTATTTTTACTCAATCCTGAGGAAGGATTTGAGTCGAGTGATATTACCAACCGCTGTCGCATTAGTACTACGCATTCGCGCCGAGCACTCACGCAGCTTGCGGCAATGGATTTCATCCAAAAGAAATCTCTCGTAAAAGAAGTAACGAACGGTCGTACCGGCAAAGTGACCAAGAAACGTGTCCAAGGATGGTTCCTCAATCCGACATTTCCATACTTGCGCGAACTCCGTCCGCTTCTGGTCGAAGGTGAGTTCTTCAAGCATCAAGAGCTCGCAAAGCGCTTCAAGCCAGCGGGTCGCATTCAGCTCCTTGTGATCTCGGGTATCTTTATTCAAAATAGTGAAAGTAGGCTCGATCTGCTCATTGTGGGGGACAATCTCAAGAAAAATATCATCCAAAAGACGATCTCAGTCCTCGAAAGTGAGCTCGGCAAGGAACTCTCATACGCAGTATTTGAAACGGCGGACTTCAAGTATCGCGTCTCTATGTATGACAAACTGCTCCGTGATGTCTTTGATTTCCCGCACGAACTACTTATTGCCTCAAAGGAGTTTGCGATATTCACCGTGCCAAACCACACGCAGTAGTGGTATACTCTAGGCAATACTGCAGTGGGTACGTGCAGTAGCTATTAGTAAGTTTTCATACCCTAGCGCGAGAGCGTTATATTCATAAATCATATGCTTATACAATCATGGAGTCAGGTATTCTTGCTCTCACTCCAAGGCCTCTGGTACGGCTTTATTGAGACATTCCCACGAATACTCTTGGCAATCATTATCTTTATTATCGGATGGATTGTCGCAACAACACTCGGCAAGCTCGTTATGATGGCAATCGATGCGCTTAAGCTTGATCGCGCCTTCAAAAATACTGGCGTAGACGAAGCGCTCGCTCGCGCAGGATGGAAGCTTCACATCGGTGCCGTGCTCGGCTGGCTCGTGAAGTGGTTCCTCATCACAGTGTTCTTGATCGCTTCCCTCAACATTTTGCATCTCGATCAGGTGACCGTGTTTCTTCAGCAAGTTCTCGCATACATTCCACAGGTGATCATTGCGGCGCTTGTGCTCGTTGCGGGTACAGTGCTTGCTGATTTTGTTCGCAAGCTCATCTCAGGCTCTGCAGCAATCGCAAATGTACGTTCTGCAAAGATGCTTGGTTCTATTGCATACTACGCAATCTGGATCCTCGCACTCGTTACTGCGCTTGATAAGCTCGGTATCTTCGGATACTTCGGACAGATCCTTTTCACTGGACTTGTGGTCATGATTGCACTCGCATTCGGACTTGCATTTGGTCTCGGTGGCAAGGAAGTTGCTGGCCGATGGCTCACTCGTCTCTCAGACGACATGTCTGCTCGCAAGCACGAATAATCTTCTCTAGAAAAGTGTTATTATAAAAAGCTCCGTTTGGGGCTTTTTGTTTTGCATTGAATATCTATGTTGTTATACTGAATCACATGAAAAAGGTTGCTCCAAAAATGACGCTCGAAAAGCTTTCTTCTGCAATGGAGAAAGGGTTTAAACGACAAGATGCAAATCTTGAGAAGCTTGCAATGATGGTTGCGAATGGCTTTGCGCGCACAGATGAAAAATTTGAGAAAATAGAAAAAGACCTCCAGGTAATTCGACGAGACATCCTTGCACAGAATGATAAATTTGTTTCGCAAGATACGTTCAATACCCGCATCAGTTCACTTGAGGTGAAGGTCAAAACAAAAATAAAATAAAGATAAATCTCACACTACGATTTTGCCGTATTGACGAATAGTTATCGGGGGGGTACTATTGGGATATGGAAACACAGCAAAACGAGGCATTAGAAGTACTTATCAAAAAGCTCGAGAACGGAGAATTGACACAGGAACAAGAACTCGAATTTCTCAAAGAGCTCAACTTTTCATACGACGTACTCAACAAATTTCTCGAAGAACTAAAGATTGCAAAACTATCAGCAGAAATGAAATAGTATGACTATGGAAAATAGCGAAGAATACAAAATCAATAAACCAGAGAGTCTATACGAGGAAGAAAGACTAACGGAAGCTACTCCTGAAGCAATAGAAGAGAATATTGAAACTGAGACACAACAGCTCGAATCTAAACAAGAAATTCTCAAAACAAATCTTGCAGATCTCGGAGGAGAAGAAGGAGCCCAGAAGGTGTGGAGTGAGATGGGCGAAGAGGAGAAGAAGGAAATTTTGGAAAAAATTAATCAATTCTCTCAAAAAAGAAAATCCGCAATAGATGACCAAGAATTTGCTCTCAGTTTGATGAATCCAGTATCTCATTATAAAAGTATGAGAGAAGACAGTGGTGTTGTTATCTCAGGATTATTTTCTGCAACAATGACATTAGCAGGCCCGATGCTTGCTGTTGTGGAAGGATTACCTGCAACATTTGATCGAGTAAAAAATTCAATTAAACTCAACAAAGAGAAACGAAAGCTTGCGAATCTCGAAAACCGGTATCAATAAATTTTAAATCCCCTGAATTTCAGGGGATTTTTGTTATAAACAACCTTCTAATATAATTGCTTGACACTACTTTTGCCTTCGTATACAATGTGCCCACTTATGAAGTTTTCTACGAAAAACCAATCGTAACGGCGTCAGCCCAAGCTTTTGGATTGCCGCCGCGAGGCGGTTTTTTCGTCAAAAACCAATCATATAAGTACCGTTGTTTAACAACAGCATCCTGTCCCTCTGAGTTATCTTCCAATAAAAGCTAACTGCAGGAGAGGAGACAGTAGTATCGATCTACGGTCCGAGCGGTCGGAGAGTGGATCGGTACGAGCCTACTTGGGTTCTCGGAGAGAGACCCAGGTAGGTATAGAAACATGATTTCTAGATTTCCTAATAGGAAATCAAGAGCATATGGTGGATGCCTAGGTTCTACATGGCGATGAAAGACGCGAGAGGCGGCGATATGCTTCGGGGAGGTGCCTACTAACCTTTGATCCGGAGATGTCTGAATGGGGAAACCCGGTAGAGTAAACCTCTATCATCAGGGCACATAAGTGGCTCTGGAGCGAACCCTGGGAAGTGAAACATCTCAGTACCAGGAGGAAAAGAAAACAATGCGACGTATGTCGCGATATTCCCCTAGTAGCGGCGAGCGAAAAGGGAACAGCCCAAACCACGTGAGATAAAAGTTTCTAAGTTTAGTAATTACTTGGAGATTCTTATCTCACGTGGGGTTGTAAGGCAACAGTGTCAATTTATTGAGAAGAGTTACCAAGTGTATGTATAGAATAAGTTGTTGGAAACCAACACCACAGAGGGTGATAGTCCCGTAGTCGAAATACATATACCTCTTTTACTGTTGTTCTTGAGTACTTCCGGACACGAATAGCCGGGAGGAATCCACCAGAACTAACTGGTAAGGCTAAATACAAGGTAGAAACCGATAGTGAACTAGTACCGTCAGGGAAAGGTGAAAAGAACTCCGAGAGGAGGGTGAAATAGAACTGAAACCATATGCTTA